>CBFGVN010000070.1:0-11989 GCA_965651845.1 uncultured Chryseobacterium sp.
CTTCTCGATGAGCCTACCAACCACCTTGATATGGAATCCATTATCTGGCTGGAGAATTTCCTGAAAGATTATCCCGGAGCTATTGTTTTGGTGAGCCACGATAAACAGTTCATGACAGCCGTTTGTAACCGTACTTTTGATATCAATAATAAGAAAGTAGACGATTACAAGGCCAATTATTCCAAATATTTAGTAATGCGTGAAGACCGCCGTGAAAAACTGATTCAGGCTAAAAAGAATCAGGACGCGGAAATCAAGCAGATGGAAGACAATATTAATAAGTTCCGTGCAAGTGCTACCAAAGCTTCTTTCGCACAGTCGCTTATTAAAAAATTAGATAAAATTGAGCGTATTGAGGTGGATAATGAAGATGTTTCAAAATTCAATATCCGTTTCGTACAGTCGCAAGTTCCGGGAAAAATTATTTTCGAAGCAGAAAACTTGGGGAAAGCTTATGGACAAAAGCAGATTTTTGATGATGTAGATTTTATCGTTCAGAGGGGTGACAGAATTGCACTTCTTGGGCAGAACGGGCAGGGAAAAACAACTTTGGCGAAAATCCTGGCGGGCGATATCAAAGATTATTCAGGTTCGTGGAACTTGGGACACAATGTAAATATCGGGTATTTTGCCCAGAATCAGGAAGAAGTTTTAACACCGAATAAAACAGTTTTAGAAGAAGCGGAAGATGCTGCGACGGAAGAAACCAGGCCTAGAGTAAGAGATTTATTAGGATCTTTCCTGTTCCAAGGTGAGGCGGTGACAAAGAAAACGAGAGTACTTTCCGGAGGGGAAAGAAACCGTTTGGCACTTTGTAAATTGTTGTTGCGTCCGTTCAACACTTTGATCATGGACGAACCTACCAATCACTTGGATATTCAGTCTAAGGAGATTATTAAACTGGCTCTTCAGAAATTTGAAGGTACATTAATTGTCATCTCGCACGACAGGGAATTTCTACAGGGGCTTTGTGATAAGATTTATGAATTCCGCGATGGAAAGATGAAGGAATTCTTAGGTGATATCAACGAGTACCTTGAATTCAGACAAAAAGAATCGATCAGAGAAATTTCTGCGGAAAGGGCAAAGCTTCACAATGAAGTTCCGAAAGTTGAGGAAAAAAAGGTCGAGGAGAAACCAGCAGCTAACAATCAGCAACAATCAACCATCATAAGTAAAGAACAAAAAAATATTCAGAATAAATTAAAAAAAGTAGAAGAAAAAATTTCCGAACTTGAAATGAAGATTGAGGAATTTGAAGCATCTTTTGCTAAAGAAAACCCTTCTGACGAAACATTGGAAATCTACAACAAAACTAAAGAAGACCTGGATCTTGCTTTGCAGGAATGGGAGTATTTGGGTACTCAGCTGGATTAATTTTATTTGAATTAAAACATTAAAATGAGATGCTTCAACAGGCTTAGCATGACATCGCTAATACTAACTGTTTTGTGAACGAAATAATTTTCCGGTGTTATGTTGAGCCTGTCGAAGCATCTAAATTAATAGAATAAAACATTTTTGTAACAAAATACAGCAATCAATGACATATTGATAAAGCATTTTAATAAAACTTTAATCTAAACTTAAGATTATTTTTATAATTTTGGCAAATGATTCTTAAAGAAAGCAGAAATCTGAAAAATTTTATCTCCAAATTATTATTTGGGATATATTTTCTTGCAATGTTTTCCCAAAGTTTTCACAGTCACAGTTCTGAAGAGGTTTTTAAAAATTTCAGTTTTAAAAAATCAGAAAATATTATTACAAAAAATGTAGTTAAAGAAAAAGCCGGCGATTGTTTGGCTTGTCACTTTTTGGCTACCGGACATACTTTAGTTCCTGAAGAATTCAGTTTTTCTTTTGAAAACTATACACATGAGGTAAAGCAGATCATTGCTGTTCAGGAAAAAATCTGGTCTCAGACCAAATTTACATTTCAGCTTCGGGGGCCGCCCGCAATTTCATAATTTATAGATTCTTTTTGGGTTTAAGGTTTAATGTTTTGGATTCAAGGTTTTTATGACCGAAATCTCTTACATTTAATGTATTGTACATTCTTCTTTGTGCAGAAATCCATTCAACAAATTATTCAATGAAAAAATGTACTTCACTGAAGTACGCAATCAATCTATTTAACAATGAAATTGATCTATAGCTTAGTACTCATCCTTTGCGGATTGGTATTTACAAACGCACAAAAAACTTACGCGGTAGAAGGAACTGTTCAGGATTTTCATGATAAAACGATGCTGGAAAATGCCATCGTGAAAATCGGTGATTTCACTACAAAAACAGATAAAAAAGGTAAGTTTTCTTTCGATAAAATTCCTGCGGGAAAATATATACTCATTGCTAAACATCCTGATTGTAATGATTATACTGAAAATATAGGAGTTAATCAGGATCTGCATATTACGATCACGCTGGAACATCATGTTCAGGATATCGAAACGGTGACCATTCACGGAAGCCACAAAAGCAATGGGTCTTTAATCATCAAAACGCTGGATAAATCTGAAATTGAAAGAAATTCTACAGATAATCTGGGGAATTTACTGTCAAAAATTTCGGGTGTAGCAACATTGAAAACAGGAAATAATATTTCAAAACCCATTATTCACGGATTGTACGGAAGCAGAATTTCTATTTTAAACAACGGAGTGAAACTGGCCGAACAGGAATGGGGAGTGGAACACGCACCAAATGTGGATATTAATAATTTTCAGCATATTGACGTGATCAAAGGAGCATCCGCATTGAAATATGGAAGCGATGCGATCGGCGGTGTGGTGGTGATGGAACCTGAAATTTTCCCTAAAAAAGATACCATTAAAGGTTCTGTAAATCTTTCCGGGATTTCAAACGGAAGAGGTTTGGGAATAGAAGCCGATGTTGCCAAAGTATGGAAAAACGGCTGGGCTGTGAAATCAGGAGGAAGTATCAAGAAGTTGGGAGATCAGCATGCTCCTGATTACAATCTGATGAATACGGGGATGGATTTTTCGTCCTTCAATTTTACGGTTCAGAATAATACTTATGAAAAAGGAATTTCATTTGATTATTATCTAACCAACCAGAATATCGGTATTTACAGAGGTTCTCACGTTGGAAATAATGAGGATTTCTACAATGCAATTACATCAAGCATTCCTGCGTATACCGGAAATTTCAGTTATGATATCAATAATCCGAGACAGGTGATCGAGCATCATATTGCTAAAGTTTCTGCATTCAAAAGATTTGAAAATATCGGTAAATTGTCTGCAACGTACAGCTATCAGTACAATCACAGACAGGAATATGATATCAGGAGAGGTGATCTGGCAGACACGCCGTCGCTGGATCTGGAGTTGATGACTCATCAGTTTAATATCAATGATTTGCTGGAAAGAGAAAAATGGTCTCTGGAAACAGGAATTGATGCGAGTTTTCAGAACAATTATTCGGATCCTGCAACGAAGGCGAGACGTCTGATCCCAAATTATGATAAATACTCAGCAGGAATTTATTCTGTTTTTAAATATAAAATTTCACACGATTTCAATGCAGAAGGAGGATTGAGATATGATTTCAACCGCTATGATGTGACCAAATGGTACGATACAAGCGATTGGGAGAACCTGTATGCAGATTCTTATCCTGAGTTTTATGTAAGAACCAATCAGAACAGGGTGTTGACACGTCCAAAACTGAATTATGAAAACTTCTCATTCAATGCAGGTTTGGAATATCGTCCGAATGCTAATTTTAATGTTAAATTTAATTATGCAAAAGTAGGAAGAACACCGAATATTGCAGAATTGTTTTCAGACGGTCTGCATCATTCCGCAGCAGTGATTGAAATAGGAGATCTCGGTCTGAAAAATGAACAGGGACATCAGTTTAATCTTACGGTTGATACAAAATTTAATGTTTTGAAAGGCTTAAACATCTCTGTGAATCCGTATTTTTTTATCACTAAAAATTTCATCAATGAAGTTCCGACAGGTATTCAGAATACCATCAGAGGAGTATTTCCGGTTTGGTCGTATCAGCAGATTGATGCTAAAATGTATGGGATAGATCTGGATGTCAGCTGGAAGCTTACTGATAATCTTACCTATGTAGGAAAAGGGAGTTATGTCTACGGACAAGACGATACACACAATGTTCCGTTGATTTTAATGATGCCTCCGAATTTTTCCAACGCATTACAATTCAATAAAGAAAACTGGAATCATTTCTATTTTACGTTAGAAAATCAGACATTTTTAAGACAAGACAGGTTTCCGGTTTATAATGCCACGATTCCAGTGTATGTAAATGGGAATGAGGTGGAGAAAACAGTTGATTTCAGTACTCCGCCAAACGGCTATTCTCTTTGGAATATCCAGACAGGAATCAACATCAGCAAAAATCTTTCTGCAGGTCTTATTGTGAATAATCTTTTCGATGTTTCGTACAGAGATTATCTTAATAGGATGAGGTTTTTTGCGGACGAAGCGGGAAGAAACTTTATTTTAAATTTTAGATATAGATTTTAAAATTTAAAGATTTAAACATTTAAGAATTTAAGAATCTCTTAATTAATTATCAATTAAAAAATTATTTAAAAATGAAATTATTCAATACTAAAAATATCATCAAATTATTAGCTGTTTTATTCATCGCAATCACTGTCGTTTCTTGTCAGAGAGATGGCTCTGCGGAGGAGGACGATATTCCGCAGGAGGAACTTACAAATGTGGTTCTTCTGGTGACTGAAGATACACCCGGCGCAATAACCAATAGTTATAATTACAGTATCGGGGCAGGAGGAACGCAGACGATTCCATTAGTCGACGGGAAATCTTATAATGTAGAAGTGAGATTTAAAAACGGAAATGAAGATGTTACCCAGGAGATTATTGATGCTAAGGATGAACACTTTTTAATTTTTGATTTTCCGAAATCCAATATCAACATTACAAGACAAGATACTTCAGCTTCTACGGGAGATCTTGGAAAGGTAGGACTGCTCACAAAATGGAATGTTGTAAAAGTGGTGAATTCTTCTGCGCCATTCTTAAAATTAGACTTGATTCATGCGCCGCAAAGTGCAAGCCCGGCGCAAAACGGAACTGCTTGGGGAAGTGTTGTAGGAGGGGAAACAGATGCTGAAGCTACATTTAATTTAAGCAATTAATATATCCTTAATCTTGTTAGCTAAACCACCGGAAATTTCTGGTGGTTTTTTTATTTTAACAACAAAAGTGACAGAGTATTGACACATTGGTTATTTTAGATTCATTATTAAACAGCAAACAAGAAAATATGAGTTTAAAATCTTTTATTTTATTCTTTTGCGGGCTTTTGTATCCAAATAACTCAACTTTCAACAGTTTAAGATTTTTATTTAAAAACAATAAAACCTCCTGAATGAAGAGGTTTTATAAAATTTATTTTAAAGTTAGGTTTAAAATTATGGCTTCCAATAAGACCACTTGCTTCCGTTGTATACGGCTAAGCGTTTTGCTCCTTCTTTATTCACATATACCATCATTCCGGCCGATGGGCTTGGGATGTTCTGAACATCTTGTACAACCGGCAGAACCATAGCTTTGGTGGTAGATTCTAAAACCAAAACACCATTTGCTGCACTTGAAGCCGCTCCGATGATAACTTTTTCACCGGTTTCCGGTATTTGTGAGGCAGTAGGCTGAGTTGCCAAAATGCCTGTTACGTCAGCATCCTGACCGCTCAGATCTACCCATGTTCCGTTATAATATTTTATACGGGCTTTTGTGGGATCGGTTGCATCAAGAATCAATGTGCCTTCCGTTGGGGAAGTTGGGAGTGTTCTTACATACGGTAAGATAATTCCTTTGTTCTGATTGGGCGCAAAGTCTAATAAAACAGACGTCTTTACGGATGATGTACCTACAGGATCTCCTATAATTACCTGGGCGCTTGAACATATTGTTATTCCTAAAAATATTGCTGATATTATTTTTTTCATTGTTTTTATTTTATTGATGTTAAAAATTTAATGATAATTAATTTTAATTAATTATGGGCAGCTCGGAGTACTAAAGCAGTTCCATGCCGTTCCATCAAATAATTTTAAACATTTAACAGTGGTGTCATACACGATCATACCTTCCTGAGGAGAAACCAAAGCATTTATCTGAGCAGTTGTCATCCTTGAAATAACAAAGCCCCTGTTGTTTGATTCTAAAGCCAGGTGGCCGGATTTTCTGTTGGCAGGCCAGCTTCCGTCGTTAGGATTTACTTTTTGTAAAAGAGAAATACCTACTTTAGTGTCAACTCCGGCTGTTGCGGTATTGGCATCATCATAGCAAACGCATCTCTGGATGATATAATCATTGGTTGTGCCGTAATAAGTATCATTATAAACAGGAGAAGATGTGGAAACGAAATTGTTTGTAGAGCCGTTGGTACCCTGTTGTTTAATTTGGAACCTGAAAGTTTCGTTGGGCTCGTATACGGCATCATTTACAGAAGCAATATTTATTGTTATTCCGTCTTCATCATTGGAAGGGCTGGAGTATCCCGGTGTGACGCCTCCATCGTAGTTTCCTAATGGGATAGAAACGGTGTAGATGTTTGTTCCCGCGGTATGGGTAATAACAGGTGTACCGTTGGAGTTGGCAACTGCGGTAAGGGTAATATCACTGTCTGATGCGAATGCCGTACCGTTATTTGGATTTATCAATTCAAAAGCGACTGTAGTTGCAGTGGTTACCGCACCATTGATTCTAAAGGATAAAGTCCCTAGGCTGGAGCCTTCGCATGCTGATAAGGCATTGGAAAATTTAAGGTCGATAAGCGGATTAAGCGAAACCCTGATATCATCCAGGAAATTTCCCGCCCCCGGGCTTCCGCTTGCAATCGCTCTGAATCCCACCCGATAAACCCCCGAAGCTCCGGTGAAGGTATAGGTGCCGGAATTGGTTAGCCATGAAGTCATACTTGAAGGCAGAGTGGTTGCACGTACTGTTGCTATATTTACTTCGTTTTGGTCTTCAATCACCATTGCGGCCTGTTCAGCTGTATTGGATCTGGCTCTGTGTTTAAAATTATAAGTAATAATATCTCCGTTGGCCAGATACATATTTTGATAGATCATGGAACTTACAAAGGCGTTCAGCTCAACAAAATTGGTTCCCTGTGCGGCAGGGACACCGCCTACAGCACCATTTCCCCAGACTTCAATAGGATGACAAGCTCCCACTACACCTACGGTACAGGCATTTGCCTGAGCGGGATGTGAAGTATACCAAGGAGAACTGACCGCTAAACCGGCATCAAACGTAGGTCCGAAGCCAAAATTGGAATCGGTCTGCTGTACGGTTGCATTGGCTACCCCAAATTCGAGACCGGGATTGACGAAAGCTCTTGTCTGCGCAAAACTGCTTTGTGAAATGCTTAAGAATGAGGACATGATTGCAAGCAGCCCAAAATGTTTTTTACTTAGTGGAAGTCTTGTAATCCGAGTAGATATTTTCATAATTTATTGTTTATTAATGTCTTTTAAGAATAAAAAGTTTATTTAGATTAAATAAAATATGTTTAAAATTTTCTTTGAATTTCATGTTACGTGATGATATGGTTTCAAAGAGGGGAAATGTATGTGGATTTTTAACTTTAAAGTGTTGAGGGAATATTTAATGTTTTGGTTAAAATAATGATTTATAGTTACAAAAATAAATAAAAAATTAATTTTTAATGTTTATTTTTTGTTGAATTCGAATAAATGTGGTATGAATTAATCAATTTATTTAAATATGGTTAAAAAATAATAGCCGGATTGTTCTTTGACTATCATAATGAGTTTTATTTTAATTTAAATTCAAATCCGTATAAAAAATTGAAACAATAATTGGGTTATGGGTCTTTTAACATTATTTAGCTTTTAAGTTGATTTTAAATGAGTGATTTTCATAAAAAATTCATATTTTTGCATCCTAAAATTTTAATCAATAATGAAGGTTACCGCAAAAAACCATGATGATGTAAGTGCAATACTTACAGTGACATTGGAAAAATCTGACTACAAAGAAAAAGTAGAGAAGCAATTGATTAATTATGCTAAAAATGCGCAAGTTCCTGGTTTCAGAAAAGGGAAAGTGCCTTTGAGTATGGTTAGAAAACAATATGAAGCAGGTATTGCATTCGAAGAAATCAACAAACAGGTTTCTGACGCTTTGAACAACTATATTAATGAAAACAAACTAAGATTAGTTGGTCAGCCTGTTCCTCAGCCAGTAAACGAATTCGATTACAATGCTGATCAGTTGGAAGTTGCTTTTGAAGTAGGATACGAGCCTGCATTTACTATAGATTTAGCTAAATATGAAGCGCCTCACTACAAAGTAGAAGCTTCTGAAAAAGAAATCAACAAGAGCATTGAAAACATGCAGAAGCGTTTCGCTGAGCAGGTTCCTCAAGATAAAATCACTAAAGATTCTTATATCGCTTTAGAAGTTTCTCAGGTTGTAGAAGAAGATGCTGAAGGAGAGCACCACCACCATCCAAAGAACGTTACCATCACTGCTGAAAACAAAGAAGCTTTCAAATTGGTAAAATCTTTGAAAATGGACGGATCTGTAAGAGTATCTAAAGAAACTCTTGCTGGTGATGAAGAATTGGCTAAAGAACTAGGATTCAGCAAAGAAGAAGTAGAACACTTACACCACAATGAAGTTGAGGTAAAAGTAAAAGATTTTTACTCTTTAAATCTTGCTGAGCTGAACCAGGAGCTTTTCGATAAAGTATACGGTGAAGGAAACATCAAGTCTGAAGAAGAGTTGAAAGAAAAAGTAAAGTCTGAATTAGACGAATACTTCCAGCAAAATGCTGATGTTCACTTTGTAAATAAAGTATTGGAGCAGGTTTCTGAAAAAGAAGAAGTAAAACTTCCTGAAGAATTCCTTGTAAAATGGTTATTATTCTCAAACCAGAACATTCAGTCTGAAGATCAGGCTAAACAAATCCTTGAAACTGAGAAAAACCAATTGAAATATCAAATCATCGAAGGAAAACTGATGACAGATAACGAAATTCAATTAGACTATGCTGATGTTTTAGGGCAAGCTGAGCAGTTGGTGAGAAACCAGTTGGCAATCTACGGAATCCACCACTTAGGGGATGAAGAGATCCAGAAATATGCTGTTGAAATGTTGAAAGATCAGGAGCAGGTAAGACAAATTTCTTCTGAGGTTGCGATGACTAAGCTTAAGGATGTAATTCTTGAAAAAGCAAGCAAAAAAGAAACTAAAATTTCTCACGACGAATTTTTAGAAGAACTTAAAAAATAATTTATTTTTAAGATAAATATTTGAAAACCATCGATTTTTCGGTGGTTTTTTTATTAATAATCTGTTTTTCTCTTATTTCATTCAATATTCATATATTTACGTTTCTAAACTTAGTATATGAAAAAATTCATCATTCCGTTTTTTTGTGCAGTCTTTTTTTCTACATCAGTAGCTGCGCAACAGACTACCGCTCCCGCGAAAACGGAAGCGGTGAAATCGAAATTAACCCCTAAAGAAGTTGTTGATAATTATTTGAAAGCTCTTGGCGGGAAAGAAAAATTAGAGGGAATCAAAACTACCATTATTGAGAATACCCTTACTGTACCGGGTTTACCTGCAGAAGTTACGATGGTAACAAAGAAAATGGGTAATAAGTTCAAATCTGAACAATCGGTAATGGGACAGAAAATGGTTCAGTTTTTTGATGGTGAGAAAGGATATTTCGACCAGATGGGACAGAAGCATGATATTCCTGCTGATAAAATTGCAGAATTAAAGAAAAGTAAAGTGATCGATGCATTGGCCTACGATCCATCAAGCTATTCCAGCGTTACCGTTGAAAAATTGGACGGAAAAGACTACAACGTCCTGAATTCGGATAAAGGAAAATTCTATTTTGATGCTGCTACAGGATTATTGTACAAGTCTTCTGCATCAGAAGGAAATGCAACGGTAAAAAGCTATATGACGGTGGACGGAATGAAGTTCCCGGCAGAAATCGAAGCTGAAGGAAACGGACAAAAAGTTACAATTAAAACAACTAAAGTAACGATCAACTCAGGCGTTACGGATGCTGATTTTAAATAAAATATTTAACATAATAAATTGAAGGTCGGAAATTTCCGGCCTTTTTTGTTTTTTTATTAAGAAAATTAACTCAATTTTAACTCGATGAATACGAAAAAACATTTCCTTACGTTGTGAATAATATATAATTTTGACCGTTAAAAAAAATTAATAATCAACATACTATGAAAAAAATGATTTCATCATTTGCAGTGATCTTCCTGATGTCTGCAAATGTTTTTGCACAGAATATTCCTACAGATCCTTCTGTAAAAATCGGGACTCTTCCAAACGGAATGAAATATTATATCAAAAAAAACACACTGCCTGAAAAGAAGGTAGATTTCAGATTGGCGATCAACGCAGGATCTATTCTTGAAGATGAAAATCAAAGAGGTCTGGCTCATTTCATGGAGCACATGAACTTCAATGGAACTAAGAATTTTCCAGACAACAAATTGGTAGATTTTCTACAGTCGATCGGGGTAAAATTCGGACAGCACCTTAATGCCTATACAAGTTTCGACGAGACGGTTTATATGCTTCCGGTACCCTTAGACAAACCGGGAAATCTGGATGCAGGGCTGAAAGTCATGGAAGACTGGGCATTCAACGCAACACTTTCCGACGAGCAGATCAATAAAGAAAGAGGAGTTGTATTGGAAGAATTAAGACTTGGTTTAGGTGCCGATAAAAGAATGTCAGACAAATACCTTCCGAAATTATTATACAAATCTCAATATGCAGACCGACTTCCGATCGGTAAAAAAGAAGTATTGGAAAATTTCAAACCGGATGTGATCAGAAAATTTCATCAGGATTGGTACAGATCTGATCTGATGGCGATTGTGGTAGTGGGAGATATTAATGTAGATGAGGTCGAGAAAAAAATTAAAGATAATTTTAGTAAATATAAAAATCCTTCAAAGCCAAGAGAAAGAAAAGTTTTCGATTTACCGAATCATAAAGAGACTTTAGTAGCGGTAGAGACTGATCCGGATGCTACAAGCTCGATGGTTCAGTTTATCATGAAAGATGCTGAGGCCTATCAGCCGGATGTGACGGTAGAACAGTACAACCAGAGCATCATAGAAAATCTTACATCAACAATGCTGAACAACAGATTAAGAGAATTGGTGAATTCAACGAATCCCCCTTTCACTTACGGTTCGGTTTATCATGGCGGAACATATGCAAGAAGCAAAGAAGGTTTCCAGGGATTTGCCATGGTAAAGGAAGGCAATCAGCTGAATGCTTTGAAAGTACTTTTGGAAGAGACAGAAAGAGCAAAAAGATTCGGGTTTACCCAAACAGAATTAGATAGGGCAAAAGCTCAGGTTCTATCAAATCTTGAAAGATCTTACAACAACCGCGACAAAACGGAAAGCGAGGTTTTGGTAGACGAATATGTAAGAAACTTCCTGGAGCAGGAACCGATGCCGGGAATTGCTTGGGAATATGAGGATACGAAAAAATTCCTGCCTTCTGTGACTCTGGCTCAAACAAATGAAATCATTAAAAAATTTGTAAAAGACGACAGCAGGGTAGTAGTAATTACCGGCCCTAAAAAAGATAATGTAACAATGCCGACGGAAGCAATGGTTTTAAATACTTTCGAAGGAGTAAAAATGGCAGATCTCAAGCCTTATCAAGAAAAAGAAACCATTAAAAATTTAGTAAAACCATTCAAGTCTGAAGGAAAAATTGTTAAAACCGAAACCGACGCAAAACTAGGAACCACAACATGGACGCTGAACAACGGGGCAAAAGTGACGTTCAAGAAAACCGATTTTAAAGACGATGAAATTGTTTTCTCGGCAAGAAGCATGGGAGGAAGTTCTTTAATTAATGATACAGATTATAATAAAACTCAGTTCGCATTTCCAGCTCTGTCGGAAGCC
>CBFGVN010000071.1:0-11988 GCA_965651845.1 uncultured Chryseobacterium sp.
CTTTTTTAGCAAATCTTCTTTCTGATTTTCAAAGGCATATCGTCCCAAAATTTTATAACAACTGGAATCTACCAAATCCCAATTGTTTATATACGGTAAGTGGCTTAAGTAAAATTCAACAATCTCATCTTTTACAGCCTTATCTTTTGTTTTTTCAAATTTTAAAATCAAGATAAATAATGCGGTCAGCCGATGCTCATGGTACTTTGAAGAAAGCAACTCGCTCAACTCAGCCAAAGAAATTTTAGAATAATACTCTTTCGCAACAGATCTCTGATCCGGAACTTTCACCCCAAGGAATACGTCTCCCTCGCCATATTCTCCCTTTCCTGTTTTGAAAAATTTCGGGAAAAATTCTGCCTTCTCAGGGATTGATAAAACAGCTAATGCTTCTTGAATTTCTTTTAATAACTTGCTCATTTGTTTTTTTATTTATTACCTCTGATTATTCCAATTGAAGCTTTTTACCGTGTTAAACTCAAAATACTGTTCATTAATCAACTTATTGATCCTCTTTATCCACTTAAATTTTATTAAATAAATTGAAAAAGAATAACAAAATATTTTTAAATCAACCAATTAATGAATAGGATTTCAGGCAACATTTTCCAGCTCTTCCTCTTCTTTTGCAATCTTATTCGGATTAGCCACTTTTGCAATGGTAAGTCCCTGAACAATAATTGAAAATACGACAACACAGTAAGTAATACTTAAAACAATCGTACTATATTCATTTTTCGGAATAGATAAAGCCAAAGCAATGGAAACACCGCCCCGAATTCCTCCCCAAACAAGTACTTTTACCGTCTGCGGGCTGAATCTTGTTTTAAAAGACATAAACTTTGTCGGCCCCCAAATCGAGATAAACCTCGCAAATAAAACCACTACAACTGCCAATGCCCCGGGAATCATGAAATGCCTTAAATCTTTAATCATTAATAATTCAAAACCGATGAATAAAAACAATACGGCATTGAGGATTTCGTCGATAAGTTCCCAAAATTTAATCAGATAATCCTGAGTGATGGATTTCATTTTGAATTTCATATTAAAATTACCCATGAACAATCCTGCGGCAACCATCGTTAATGGCCCTGAAATATGCATTTGCCTTGCAATGAGATAACCGCCCATCACCACAGAAAGCGTTACCAAAACTGAAATAATATAATCATCCACCTCACGCATCAGTCTGGAAGTGATCCAACCTAAAACAACACCCAGCAGAATCCCTCCACCAGCTTCCTTTAGCAATAACAATCCGATACTTTCAACACCAAGATCTACTTTATTTCCAATGGCTAGCTGAAGAACAACCGTGAACACAACCACCGCCATCCCATCATTAAACAAAGATTCTCCCGCAACTTTGGTTTCCAATGATTTTGAAACGTTTGCCTGTTTTAAAATACTCAAAACCGCAACTGGATCTGTCGGCGAAATCAATGCTCCGAAAAGCAAACAGTAAATAAACGGCAGCTGAAGCCCCACCAAAGGCAGCAGATAAAACACTCCGAAGCCCACTACAAAAGTAGAAATCACCACTCCCACCGTCGAAAAAATCACGACCGGCCAGAATTGTTCTTTGAGATCATCTATGTTAATGTGAATTCCTCCTGCAAATAGAAGAAAATTGAGCATTGCTCCCATCAAGACCTCTGTAAAATCTATACTTGTCATGAGATTGTTGAGGTGTCCGAAAGTTCTCGGTAAAACAGTTTCCCCGAAAGAAACCAAAAATATTGAAACTACAATGGCAATCACCATAATCCCGATCGTACTCGGAAGTTTCAGAAATCTGTAATTAAGGTATGAAAATATGGATGCTAAAACTATTAACGCTGAAAATGAATAATATAACTCCACTAAGCTGTTTTTATTTTTATTTAATTAATAATCGATATAAAGTACTTTAATATAAACTTTGTCATTGTCTTTTTCCCAAATGTCAAGAATGCCGTCTCTTACAGATTTTGATCCTCTTGTGTAATCTTTCCCGAGGTTCAGAATATTTAATAAAATATATTCATCCCCAACAGAATTTACGAGATAAGGCATTTTCTCAGATTTTCCGTCTCCTGAACTTTTGATGGCATCTGTAAGTATCCTGAACTGGCTCAGATGATGCATAAAATTATCCCCTTCTTTTTTGGAGTCATAAGCTTTCAGTAAAATCAAAAGAACATCCAGATTGGTCGGATCTTTCTCATATAAAACTTTCCCCTGCTTTATACATTCATCAAAATTTCCTGTTTTAAAGGCTTCTGCAAGTGTCTTAAAATCTTCATCCGTTGTAGAAACCACATCTTTCCTGAAATTTCTTCCATAGTAAAGATGCTGCGCTTCTATTGTATCCAAAGATCTTGGATATGCTTTATACTTAAAAATCAGCTTATCATAGTTGTAAGGAGATTTGTCATTTTTAAGATCTTTCTCGACTGTTTTAAAATCAATTTTTGATTTTTGACTAAAACCAAAAAACGAAACAAAAAGCAATAAAAGGAAAAAGTGATATTTCATTAATCGTTGTTTTCTTCTTCCTCGTCGTTATCGAAATATTCGAAAAGGAAATCGTTGTAAGGAAATCTGGAAATATGAATTTTCATTACCTCATCGTAGATCATTCTCTTCATTTCCGGGAAGTTTTCTTTCGTTAAGGCCGAAATAAAAACAGTCGGATATTTAGACTTCGCCATCCATGTTTTTTTCCATTCTTCCAGAGAAACGTTTTTCTTCGTTGCCGGCGTAAGATCATCTTCATCTTTTTTCTCGTAACTGAAATCATCAATCTTGTTGAAAACCATTATCATCGGCTTTCTGTGAGCATCGATCTCCTGTAAAATCTGATTTACGGAATCAATATGATCTTCAAAACTTTCGTGAGAAATATCCACAACGTGAATTAGCAAATCCGCTTCTCTTACCTCGTCCAGCGTAGATTTGAACGATTCTACAAGCTGAGTCGGCAATTTTCTGATAAATCCTACGGTGTCTGTTAATAAAAACGGGAGATTTCCGATTACGACTTTTCTTACCGTTGTATCTAATGTTGCAAACAGCTTATTTTCAGCGAAAACCTCCGATTTTGAAAGCGAATTCATCAAAGTAGACTTTCCTACGTTTGTATATCCTACCAACGCAACACGTACCATTTTTCCACGGTTGTTTCTTTGGGTAGCCATCTGTTTATCAATCGTTTTCAGTTTATCTTTTAGTAAAGAAATTCTGTCACGAATGATACGACGGTCGGTTTCAATTTCCGTTTCACCGGGACCTCTCATCCCGATACCTCCCCGCTGGCGCTCCAAGTGGGTCCACATTCTGGTAAGTCTTGGGAGAAGATATTCATACTGAGCCAGTTCTACCTGTGTTCTTGCATAAGAGGTTTGTGCTCTCTGGGCAAAAATATCGAGAATAAGATTGGTTCTGTCCAGAATTTTCACTTCTAGCTCTCTTTCTAAATTTTTAAGCTGTGAAGGGGAAAGTTCGTCGTCAAATATTACCGTTCCTATCTCATTTTCCTTTATGTAATCCTTTATTTCTAAAGCTTTTCCGCTTCCTACGAATGTTCTGGAATCCGGCTGTGATAATTTTTGGGTGAATCTTCTTGCAACTGTTGCTCCCGCCGTATAGGCCAAAAACTCCAGTTCATCCATGTATTCCGTTAGTTTTTCTTCATCCTGGTCTTTGGTAATCAATCCTACCAAAACCGCCTTCTCATAGTTATGTTCTTTCTTTTCTAGCATTAAATTCTATCTATGTTTGTGAGATTTACAAGTTAGCATTTTTCAGGAAAAAAAACAAAATGAATTTTATTGAATTATTTAAATGTTAAATTGGGTTCATCTTGGGATTGATTTACAAAAAAATCGATAACTTTATAAAGTAGTTTAATTTTTTGATACAAAAATTAAAATATTATTATAAAACTAATCCAGAGTATCATGATTACCAATATTAGATGTATGATTATTGATGATGATGAACTGGACAGGCTGGTTCTTCTTCTTCATCTTAAGCAATATGACAATATAGAAGTCGTTGCGTCTTTTGACTCAGCGGAAAAAGCCATTCCTTATCTAGACCTTCCCATTGACCTTCTGATCACCGAAACGGAACTCAAAGGAATGAATGGGTTGGAATTCAGGAAACTAGCGCACAAAATTCCCGCCTGCATTTTTATAAGCGCTCATCCGGAAATGGCGATTAAAAGTTTTGAAATTGACACTTTAGATTTCATTCCAAAGCCTTTAAAAACAGAACGCTTCCATATTTCCATGCAAAAACTTTTCGATTTTTTTGAAATGAAAGAAAAATGCGAATGTTTTGATGCCTTACTCGGCGAAAATTGTATTAAAATAAAAGAAGGAAGCAATATTTATCAAGTGAAGATCACAGATATCCTTTATCTTGAAGCTTTGAAAGATTACACAAGAATCGTCACTCCCGAAAAAAAACATTGCATTCTGGATTCCATCGGAAATATTTTACACAAAAGTCATTTTGATTCATTCGTGAGAATCCACAGAAGTTTTGCCGTTCCCAGACATCTGATACGAAGCAAAAACAATCATGAAGTAGAGCTCGTACATCAGATAAAATTACCTATCGGAAGAGCCTATAAAGAAAATTTGTCCTTTTTTACCCCTTTCGGTTAGTTTTCAAAAATACCGATAAACAGTGATATTTTCACTGTAAAAATCATAAATATCTCCACTTTTTGTCGTTTGTCGATTTTTTTTGTCGTTTGTCTATTTTCCAAATATCCGTCTGTGATATGTGGTAATTTAGTCTTCCAAAATTCTCTTTAAAAATTTTGACTAACCAATTAACAACCACAAAACCATTTATATGAAAAGAACATCTATTCAATGCTTCTTTCTTATTTTGCTTACTGTCCCCATTATTCTGCTGAAAGCACAATCAGCAGTTTTGGCAACGGGAGCAAACGCCACAGGAAGCAACGGCTCTGTTTCTTACAGTGTAGGCTTGCCTGCCTACATCGTTAAGGGAGGCAACAACGAGATTATGGAAGGTCTTCAACACGCCTACGAAATCATAACACTGGCCACCAATGAAACCTCAACAACTGAAGAAGGCATTTTACTTTATCCTAATCCTTTCAAAGATTTTTTGTATCTGGATTTTACCACAAACAATTTTAAAGGTTCGGAGTATCAGCTTTTCGATGCTCAGGGAAAACTTATCAAAAGGGACAAAATCACCCAATCTAAGTCTGAATTCAACTTTTTTTCTCTTCCATCTGCCATGTATATCATCAGGATCATTCAAAACGGAGAAAACTTAAAAACATTTAAAATTATTAAAAAATAACAACCATGAAAAAAATATTATTCGCAATGGGGATTGTGCTGGGATCACACCTAGCCTTTGCACAAGTACCCGAAAAAATGAGCTATCAGGCAATTGTCCGAAATACAGGAGGGCAAATTTTAGCCAATCAAAGTGTAGGAATAAGAGCCAGCATTTTGCAAGGCTCCCCTGCAGGAGCAGCGGTTTACTCCGAAAGACTTACAGGAAATACCAATGCCAACGGTCTTCTCACTTTGGAAATCGGATCGGGAACTGTTCTTACAGGAACATTCAACACCATCAACTGGTCAACAGGAAGCTATTATCTGAAAACAGAAACCGACCCAACCGGCGGAACTAACTATACCATCACAGGAACCAGCCAACTGTTAAGCGTTCCTTATGCCATGTATGCAAAAAGTGCAGGTGGCGGTGGCGGAAGTTTTGCCATTCCATATACCAATACGGTAAATAATGCAGGAACTCTTTTCACCTTAATCAATGACGGCGACGGAACATCCGTAGAAGGAGTAAATAATACCACTACATCAAATATTGCTTCAGTAAGAGGTATCGTAAGCAATGCTTCTCCGGGAGGATTCTCTGCCGGTGTTCGCGGTATCAACAATGGTACAGGAGGATTAGGAGTCGGGGTCTACGGAAGCCAGGCAGGAAGCGGATGGGGCGTTTATGGGGTAACACCTAACGGACTTGGTGTTTACGGAAATTCTTCTGCAAACGGATATGGGGTTTATGCCAATAGTAATACCGGAACAGGTCTTAATGCAACCAGTAATAATGGTATCCCTGCAAACTTTTCAATCTTTAATAATGCCAATAATAATAATGTCCTCGTCGCAAATACTGTAGGAAACGGTACTGTTGTAAACGTTACTACTACAGGAAACGGAGCCGGTGTAAGAAGTTCTACAGGGGGCGGGTTTGGTGTCCATGGAATTACAAGTTCTCAAACATCCGCGGGTGTTGTAGGAGATAATACCGGAGCCGGAGAGGCAGTGGTAGGTAGAACAACCAGTGATATTGCAGGGGCAGTAGTAGGCAGAAACGATGGTGGAGGATATGGAGTAAGAGGTTTTATCGCAACCAATACATCCGGAACAGGAGTCGGAGTTTTAGGACAAGTGGGACTCAATAACAGTACAGGACGTGCAGGACGCTTTGAAAATTTTAATGCTACAAATACAATCAATAATACTTTCGAAGTAGAATCAAACGGAAACGGTAATATTCCGGATAATACCCAAGGTAATGCTTCTTCTTTCTTGCTAGATAATACAAATAGTGTGGGCGCAGCAGTAAGAGCCGAAGTTAATACCATTTTCGGAAACTTTGGTGCTGCGGGTGTTTTTGGTATCTCATCAGGAACAGGAGGTCGCGCAGGATTATTCTATGCCTCAAACCCAGCAGGAAACGGAGCAGCATTAATAGCTTTAACCGACGGAAACGGAAATGCCATCACAGCCAATGCCGGAAAAGACGGAAACGGTGTAGAAACCAATATCGACGGAGCCGGAAATGCGCTTTATGCATGGGTTCCTACTTTTTCAACAGGACGTGCAGGACGCTTCAGTATTTTTAATGAATCCAATACAAGTGATGCAATTACCGTAACTACTGTTGGAAACGGTATTGCAGGAAACTTTAAAGTTGATAAAGTAACTGGTACCTCCCCCGCAGTAAAAGGTGAAGTAAATTCTCAGTTCGCTAATTTCGGGACAGCCGGCATCTATGGTATTTCTTCTGGAACCGGAGGATATGCCGGTTTATTCCACGCATCTAACCCTTCAGGAAACGGGCCTGCATTAATTGCAATAGCTGATGGTAATGGAAACGGTATTACAGCCAATGCATCAAATACAGGAGACGGTGTAGAAACGACAGCAGACGGAACAGGAAGTGCAATCTACGCATGGGTTCCAAATTTTGGTCAAGGACGCGCTGCAAGATTTGTTAACTATAATACAGGGAACACCAATCCTGCCTTAACTGTTGAAACTCATAGCAATGGGTCAATAGCATTATTTAAATCCGGAAATCCTGGAACAGTGAACGTGGCAAGAATCAATTCTGCAGGAAGAGGTTTCTTCAACGGAGGTACTCAAAACAGTGGAGCAGACGTTGCCGAAGCATTTGATGTGGAAGGAAATATCTCAAATTATGAGCCTGGAGATATCTTAGTAATTTCAACTACAAAAGACAGATCAGTGGAAAAATCTTCAACACCATATTCTAATCTTGTGGCCGGAGTTTATGCAACAAAACCAGGAGTTTTATTAACAGAAGAGCATATTGATGCAGATCTTTCCGGTAAAGTTCCGATGGGAGTAATCGGCGTAATTCCTACAAAAGTTTGTCTGGAAGGCGGAAAAATAAAAAGAGGAGATCTTTTGGTAACTTCTTCAAAATCCGGAGTAGCCATGAAAGCTAATCTTAAAAAGGTGAAAATAGGACAAGTGCTTGGTAAAGCCCTTCAGGATTATGATCAGAACGGAATCGGAAAAATCAACGTATTGGTAAACACTAAATAAACTATCATGAAATCATTATATATCATAGCATTTCTAGCATTAAGCGTAAACATTTATGCACAGCAGGATAAAAAAGTTTCCGAAACACAGGAGGCTCCTAATTATAAAGAATCTAAAGAGGTTGAAGCCAGGATGATGAAGGAAGCCCAGGACAGAGCCAAACAAGCCCCTTCCACCACATTGCCTTCTGAACAGGGACTTGAAGTAAAAAAACAATCTCCGAAGCAGGAAACAGCAAATAATTCCGGAAAGATGTTGCCTAATACGGCAAGTCTGGACGAAATACGGGCAACCATCCCGGGAAGACAGCCTCGTAAAGCAAGCAGTCCCAGAACTATGAACAACAATACGCAAGGAGTTCCGAGTACTCCTGAGCTTACCGTATACGACATTAAAAAAACTATCCCAAAAAACTAATAACTATCACTAGATTTTTCAACAACAAAAGGAAGTCCGCATCGAGGTGCGGACTTTTGTTTTGTTAAGCTATTAAAAATCTTTCGATTGCTTCGCACATTTACTATTAGCAATGTCACAACAGTCGAAAGATTTGTATATTTATATTGAATATATTAAATCAGATTTAAATTTAATCCCAATCCGCGGCTACAAACTTCATTTGATTTCCCTGATCATCAGACAATGTTAAAAAATGACCTTCCACAGAATATTTCGTCATGTTTTTAAAACTTTTAGAAAAATCATCCTCCAGTCTCATGTCCGGGCAAGCCATCAGTGTAGAACCTACTCCTGAAACTTTCACTTTTCCATCACTTTTGAATTCGGAAGAGAAAAACATTTTATTGCATCCCATATATGCTCCTCCTCTTATTTTTCCGTTTTCCATGTTGGCTGTTAAATCTATTTTAGCTTTATTTTTAACCAGATCAGATTTAGCATAATTTCCAAAAGCAACCATCATCCATTCTCTTTGGATCTTATAATCACGGGCAACAGGCTGAGTATTTTGCTTTGTCGCAGTGGTACAATTGATAAGTATTGCCAGAAATAAAACTGCAAAAAAGTAATGTAATATTTTTTTCATACCACTCTCAAATCCATTTTCATACCAACTCCTGACAGAATAGCATAAAAATTAGTAAATTAGCGACACAAAAATTATTTTATAAAATGAAAAGACTATTTCTACTATTCACATTCTTGTTGAGTTTTGCTCAGATGAGAGCGGACGAGGGAATGTGGCTGTTAATGCTTATCAAAAGACTTAATGGTGTAGATATGCAAAAAGAAGGTTTGCATCTTACACCTGAAGAAATTTATTCGGTAAACAATTCAAGCTTAAAAGATGCTATTGTAAGCTTCGGAGGATTCTGTACGGGAGAAATTGTTTCCAACCAGGGTCTTATCTTCACCAACCACCACTGTGGATATGGAGCTGTAGCTGCAGCTTCTACACCGGAAAAAGATTATCTGAAGAATGGTTTCTGGGCGATGAAGCAAAAAGACGAATTCAATGCAAAAGATCTTTATGTAAGATTTTTGGTAAGAATGGATGATGCTACGCAAAGAATCAATTCCAAATTAAATAACAACATGACCGCTGCAGAGAGAAAAGCTGTGATTGATGCTGAAACTAAAGCCATCCAGACAGAAAACTCTGAAAACGGAAAATATACTGTAGTAGTAAGAGACTTTTTCAACGGAAACGAATTTTATTATTTCGTTTACCAAGATTATAAAGACATCAGATTAGTAGGAGCACCGCCTTCATCATTAGGAAAATTCGGAGGTGATACCGATAACTGGGAATGGCCGAGACACACTGCAGACTTCACAGTTTTCAGAGTGTATGCTGATGCTGCAGGAAACCCTGCTGAATATTCTCCAAGCAATGTTCCTTTGAAACCTAAGCATTTCTTACCGGTTTCTCTTAAAGGAATTAAACCTGGTGATTTCTCAATGATTTTAGGATATCCGGGAAGAACAAACCGTTATCTTACATCTTACGGAATTCAGCAAATGGTTGGAAAAGACTATCCGGCTTGGGTTGAGGCTTCTAAACTGGCAATGGATGTTATGAAAAAGTATATGGATAAGGACAAAGGAACTCAGCTTAACTATGCTTCTCAATATGCTTCTGTAGCCAACTACTGGAAAAACAGACAAGGAACTATCGATGCCGTAATTAAAAACGGAACGATTACAGACAAGCAAGGAATTGAAGAGAAATTCAGAACATGGGCTTTACAGCCTGCCAATATCACTGAATACGAAACTGTTTTGGATGATATTGCTATTTATTATAAACAGACTTCCGACAGAAATGTTGAGAGAATGTATATGACTCAGCTTTCAAGAAATGCTAAATATTTCACGTTAGCATTACAGGTAGGAGGTGTTCTTAAATCTTACGCAGAACAAGATATGCAGGGAAGAGTGGCTATGAAACCAAAAGTAGAAGCTGCTTTAAAATCTGCTTATGAAAACATCAATACAAACCTTGAAGGAGAAATGCTAAACTCTATGGTGAACCTTTATAAAACAAAGGTAAAACCAGACGTTGCTTCACCGACGCTTATGGGATTGGATGCGAATACACTTTCTAACGTGGCGTATTCTTCAATTTTTGCCAATAAAACATCTGCAACCAACTTCATGTTGAACCCGGATCGTTTAAAATTAGACGCAGACCCACTTTGGAAAATTGCCAATGCATTGGTTGCAGATCAAAAAGCTTCTGCTGAAAGATTTGTAAAAATTGATGATAATTTTGCCAAAAACAACCGTTTATTCTTAGCTGGATTAATGAAAGCTATGCCTGAGAAAAAATTCTATCCGGATGCAAACTCTACAATGAGATTGACATACGGAACGGTTGATACATTACCTATCAGAACAGACAGAAACTATTTCGGTATTACTGAAAACTATTATACAGATATGACAGGTCTTGTTGGAAAATACAAGAAAGGTGACGAAGAATTTGATCTTCCACAAAGAGTGATTGATCTTTATAATATGAAAGATTTTGGTCAGTATGCTGATGCTAAAGGATATATGCCGGTAAACTTCTTGTCAAACAACGATATTACAGGAGGTAACTCTGGTTCCCCGGTAATCGACGGAGACGGAAACCTTATCGGTATTGCATTCGACGGAAACAGTGAAGCTTTAAGCGGTGACATCGTTTTTGAACCGGAATGGCAAAAAACAATCAACGTAGACGTTCGTTTCGTTCTTTGGACAATCGACAAATACGCTGGTGCAAGAAGATTAGTAGACGAATTACAATTAGTAAGAGACGAAAATACTCCTGCAGATACAAAAACAAAAGCAGCCAGACCAGATCATGTGAAGGCAGCTAAAAAAGCAAAATAATCTTTATTGATCTATTTTATAGAACCGTGAAAGTTTTCTTTCGCGGTTTTTTATTTTTAAATTAAAGGCCTAAAAAGTTGATTGTTTAGTTTTGTTATTTCGTAAGATCTTAACAAAATTTTATTATTTAATCTCTAATAAATAAGTCTGGATTCCTACGGAATGACAAACTGAACGTCGATTCTTGAGATTTAAATTAAATTAAATAAAGAGTAAAAATGAAACCTCAACCTATTCAATTTAAAGCCATTATTCAACAAAACGGAGAAATGAATGCCGCATTTATAGAATTCCCTTTTTCAACGGAAGAATTATTCGGGAAGAAAGGGCAGGTGAAAATCAAAGCAATTTTTGATGATAAGGTAGAATATCGTGGAAGCTTAGCCAAGATGAAATCTGATTGTCATATTTTAGGACTGACTCAGAAGATCAGAAAACAGCTGGGAAAAACTTTTGGCGATGAGGTTTCTGTAAGTTTAATGGAGGATAAAGAAGAACGGATTGTTGAAATTGCTGATGATATTCAATTGCTTTTTAATGAGAATCAGAAAGTGAAGGAGCTGTTTGATAAGATGAGTTACACCCACAAAAAGGAATATATCCGCTGGATCGAAGAGGCCAAGAAACCAGAAACAAGGGAAAACAGGAAAATAAAAATGATCCGGATGATTTTCGATGGGAAAAAAGGAATTTAGGATTTTTCAACAAAAAGTTCGGTGGCAGCTTCGCTGCCCCCGAACTCATTCAAAAAAAAATATTATGAAATAGGAATTCCAAGATAATTGAG
>CBFGVN010000072.1:0-11808 GCA_965651845.1 uncultured Chryseobacterium sp.
GATATTAGTTCTTGACGTAATAAGGAACAAATAGAAGAATTAATCGGAAAAAAATTATTTTACATACATAAAACGGGCTTAAGTCCGTTTATTTTACTAGCTTAGATTCCTACGGAATGACAAACTTTGTATTATATTTTTTAACGTTATGTTTGTCATTCCGTAGGAATCTAAGCCACTTTTAAATAAAAAAAGCACTAATGATAGAATTCTCAGAAGGAATTTATACCTTCTATGTATATATTCTTACAAATAAAAGAAAAACCGTCTTATATATAGGAGTAACAAATAATCTTCATCGACGATTGTATCAACATTCCACAAAAGAAAATCAAAATAGCTTCACAGCAAAATATAATGTCAATTTTTTAGTTTATTATGAAAAGTTTGGATGGATCCAACAAGCTATTGAAAGAGAAAAAGAAATTAAAAATTATCCAAGAAATAAAAAGTTAGAATTAATAAGATCTGTGAACCCTAATTTGGATTTTTGGAATTATTTATTCGAAGATAGATTTGGAAAATAACTGTTTAGATTCCTACGGAATGACAAAATTGATATATAAAGTTTCGGATAAAATTAAAAGAATTTTCCATATTTTTAATCATCAGAATTAAAAAAATATGAATAAACTATTTGCCATTGCTTTATTGTCGGGAAGTTTTTGCTTTGGGCAGCAAACTCAAAATCAGGAGGTGGAAAAACCAATCCATAATTTATTTTCAGGTATGAAAAATGCCGATCCTGAATTATTGAAATCCGCTTTTTCGGAGACAGCAATTCTTCAGACCATAACCAAAGACGGAGTGAAAAATGAAGAGATAAAAGACTTTATCGCGTCCGTTTCAAAATATTCTAAAGACGATCTGGATGAAAGAATTGTGATAGAAGCTATTCATACAGATGGAAATCTGGCAAGTGTGTTTACCCCCTATTCATTTTATTTTAAAGGAAAATTTTCTCATTGCGGAGCCAATAGTTTTCAATTGGTGAAGCAAAATGGTGAATGGAAAATCCAATATTTAATCGATACACGAAGAAAAGATAATTGTAAAGAAATTAAATAATGAGAAATAGGAATCTGATTCTTAATTACATTTTTTTAAGTTGTCTGGTTGTTTTATTTTTAAATGACCATTTCTTCAAATTTCAATATACAAGCTGGTTTACGGGGAAACTATCTGATATTGCCGGGATTATTTTGTTGCCGATGCTCCTAGCTTATTTATTTCCTAAATTGAAGGAGAATTCCGTTTTTGCAGCAAGCTTATTTTTCACTGTCTGGAAATCACCATTTTCGGAAAGATGTATTGAAATTTATAATATGATTTCCCCGATTTCCATTCATCGAGTTGTTGATTTTTCGGATTTATTGGTTTTATTGTTATTACCGATTCCTTACTTTTTGATTAAAAATATCAATGCATTAGAACAATTTAGTGCAAAAAAAATAAATTCATTTGTGGTTTTGTTACCGACATTATTAGTGTTAATGTCCACTTCCATTCAACAAATCTATACGTACTCACCTGAAACTGGTACGCTGACTTTTAGTGATGCCAGATTTGAGGTTAAAAAAACAAAACTCGACCTGATAAACGAAATCAAAAACCAAAATCTTGTACTGGTAAAAGATACAGCCTATATTTTGGAATCTTCCAGATTTACAGTTTCCAGAATGGGAAAATTTGATCAGGATGCCATAAAAAACGGAGGAGATATTTTTAAAATCAACAATGATGATTTAAAAGATGCTTTATTAAAAGAAATTGCAGAAAGACCGGATTATAAAATTATGGAACTTAAAATTGGAGAACGAACAGTGAAAAATCTTAGGTTCTCTATCGCACCTGCGTTCAATAAAATAAGTCCGAAAAAATTCAGTGAAATAGTTGTACGCGGAGTCGAGATCGATAAAAATTTAGACAATGATAAAGTGGGATCGCGTCTTAGGGAAATTTATAAAAGCATTATAACCAGTAAGTTTAAACATCTTTAAATGAAAATCCA
The DNA here is from genome assembly GCA_965651845.1 of uncultured Chryseobacterium sp. Taxonomy (GTDB): domain Bacteria; phylum Bacteroidota; class Bacteroidia; order Flavobacteriales; family Weeksellaceae; genus Chryseobacterium. The sequence continues at coordinate 2,012 of CBFGVN010000072.1, forward strand.
TCATATTGCCATTATCTGCTCAGATTATGAAGTTTCAAAAAAATTCTATACAGAGATTTTAGGATTAAATATCATCCGTGAAGTTTACCGTGAAGAAAGACAGTCTTACAAGCTGGATTTAGCAATTGGCGATCATTATGTTATTGAACTGTTTTCATTTCCGAATCCTCCGCAAAGACCTTCCAGACCGGAAGCTTGTGGTTTAAGGCATCTGGCTTTTTCGGTTGAAAATGTTCATGAAAAACGTTGGGAATTGGTTCAGAAAGGCTTAAACTGTGAAGAAATAAGAATAGACGAATTCACGGGGAAAGAATTTTTCTTTACCCAGGATCCTGATCAGTTACCGCTGGAATTTTATGAAATGTAAAAAAATTAGTGTGCGTATCCTGTAAAAAAACTGATGGCCATAATAGCCAGTACAATTGAAGAAATAAGGACGTAGATGTAATCTTTTTCCTTTAAATATCCTATTAAAGCGAAAACAATTCTCATTAAAGGAGTAAAGATTAAAAGAAGAATTCCCAATTGGATGATGGCCATTCCTTCACCTTTACAAAGGGAATCCCAGAAATGTCCCCAAACTTTTTCTGAAGATGTTCCCATATCCAGGGATGTGTATTTCTTAGGCATTTTAAAGCCTTCCGTAAACAGTTTTACGAAGCCGATAAGAGAAGTTATAACAGACAGAATAACTCCCAGTCTCAGAAGATTTCCTACGGAACGGTTCAGGTCTACATCTGTGAAATTCTTTCTCATTATTTAAAGCTGCTATTAATTCCGTTATACATCATATAAACCGACAAAATAGTGATGACGATGGCAAAAAATACCTTTAATTTTTTTGTCTTGGAAACCATCAATGTTTTCGATCCGATGAAACTTCCGACTACAACCCCGATCAGAACCGGAGCTACAATTACGGGTATAATTTCCCCTCGCTGGAAATAGATCAGAGCACTCGCAACCGCCGTTACACCGATCATAAAGTTACTAGTGGTCGTTGAAACTTTAAATGGCAGTTTCATCATATTATCCATTGCCAGTACTTTCAAGGCACCGGAACCTATTCCCAGCAGTCCGGACATTGCACCGGCAAACATCATCATCAAAAATCCGGAAACTGTATTTCTTGCAGAATAGCTTTTTACGACTCCTTTATCAGGAAATGTTCCGTATAATTTTAGTTTTTCCTCTAAACTTCCTTTAATGATAGGTTCCTGATGATCAGGTTTTCCTTTTAAATTTAAAATTACCGTTAAAAGAAGAATACTGGCGAAAATAATTCCGATGGTATTAGGATTAAGCATTCCGGAAACCAAGGCCCCGATAATAGCTCCGGATGTTGTGGCAATTTCCAAAAACATCCCGACTCTCATATTGGTAAAGCCTTCTTTAACGAAAGCAACGGCCGCACCGGAAGAAGTCCCGATCACAGAAATAAGTGAAGCACCAATGGCATAATGCATAGGAACGCCGAAACCCAGCGTTAATAAAGGAATAATGATAACTCCTCCTCCTAAACCGGTCAATGAACCCAGAAGTCCCGCCGAAATTGCTCCAAGGAAGAGAATGATGATTTCTGACATGCTACAAATATAAAACTATTGTGGTAGTCTGCCAAACGTTTGAAAAAGATAAATTTGATGTATTTTTGCATTATGGAAAATCAGTTGAAATTATTCTATATTATACTCGGTGCAACGCCAAAAGGAAGGAATATAGAGCAGCATGACGTATTTTTTGGAATCGCAGAAAGTCTGAAAGACCTTGTTCCTGATATGAAAGAATTCTGGAGAGAAGCAGAGGGTAAAATCCATATCGACTGTTATCAGGAAGTGAAATTTGCAGACGGCTATGAAGTGGAAATTGTAGAAAAAGGGCAAAAAACATCAGAAGATCAGTTGTATTTTATTAATCTGGGAGGGTATAAAAAAGGTTTTTTTGAAGAATTTCATGAGCAGCATCTGATGGTGGGGAAATCAATGGGAGAAATTGTGAAAAAAGCAAAGGATACGGAATTTTATCATACCATGGGATTTGAAGGTGCGGTAAGCCATATCGATGATAAGCACGGCGTTGATATTGATGATATCTTCAACGTAACGGATATTCTTCCTGAAAAAATGAAAGAAAAATATTCAATTGTCTTAAAAAAATCGGAGGCAGAAAATCAGGAAAACTCAATGGGACTCGGATATTTGAAAATTGATAAAATTCAATAAAACTTAGTGTTCTTTGTTAAGTGAAACGCCTTTGCGAACTTAAAAACATTAAGTATTTAAATAAAATCTTTGCGAGCTTTGCGTTTAAAAAACTTTAATCAATTTTAAGTTAAAATTAAATCTAATAGAAAAATAAAAGTAAAAAATGAAAATAGGAATTTTAGGAGGAGGACAGCTGGGAAGAATGCTGATTCAGGAAGCGTTGAAATATGATGACGAATTCTATACCCTGGATCCTGCTTCCGATGCACCTTGCCACAATATATCCCACTTTACACAGGGAAATTTCAACGACTATGAAACCGTTCTTAATTTCGGTAAAGATAAAGACGTAGTCACTATTGAAATCGAACATGTAAATGCTGATGCTCTTGCCGAATTGGAAAATCAGGGAATAAAAGTAGTTCCGAATTCTAAAATTATTAAAACTATTCAGCAAAAAATCCTTCAGAAAGAATTTTATAAAGATCACGATATTCCAAGCCCCGAATTTGAAGTGATGGATGGAAGCTCCGATGAAATCAAAATGCCGTTACCTTTTGTACAGAAGATGAATACAGGCGGTTACGACGGAAAAGGGGTTCAGGTCATCCGTACTGCTGAAGATTTGAAAAATCTGTGGATACAGGATTCAGTTATTGAAAAGTTGGTAGATATCGACAAAGAACTTTCCATCATCGTCGCCAGAAACGAAAACGGTGAAACAAAAACTTTCCCTGTGACGGAAATGGTTGCTGATCCGAAGTTAAACTTATTAGACTTCAATATTTGTCCGGTTTTCCTGAAAGAGGAAATTGAAGAACAAATCAATTCGATTGCTGAGAAATTTTTAAATGCAATCAATTCTCCGGGACTTTTTGCGATTGAATTATTTTTGGATAAAGAAGGAAAAGTCTGGGTAAACGAAACGGCGCCGAGATTGCATAATTCCGGGCATCAGAGTCAGGAGGGAAATGCCAATTCACAATTTGAGCAGATGTACAGGGTGGTGAAAAATCTGCCTTTGGCAGATACGGATGCGATTATCTATAGCGGAATGCTGAATTTGGTAGGTGCAGAAGGTCATGCCGGAAAAGTGATTTATGAAGGAATGGAAGATGTATTGAGAATGCCGGAAACCTACATTCACCTTTATGGAAAAACAGAAACCAAGCCGGGAAGGAAAATGGGACACATCAACGTGCTGGCGGATTCCAGAGAGGAGTTGATGAAAAAGCTGGTTATGGTGAAAGGAATGGTGAGAGTGATTGAGGAGTGATTTAAACTCATTATATTGAAAAAGACTGCGGAAAGCAGTCTTTTTTATTATAGCTTAAATACTATCTAAGATTTTTCCAAGTTGATCATAATCAGTATCTGATCCGAAGTTGTCTGTATTTGCATTGGTTCCTACAATATGATACTGATGACAGGCAAAACATATTTTAACAACTCCTATTACTTTTCCATGTTTTTTGAAAACTAAAATATCTCTGAACACTGGAATACAGGCAGCTGTATAACTATCACTTACTGTTTTTTCACCAAATATCTTGTCAATTTCTTTAAATTTCGATTTGTCAATTTTCTTTTTTAAATAACCAATCTTATTCATATAATTTAAAAACTCCAGATCATTTATATTTTTTGGAGTTTCATCAACAATAAGACCATATCCCAATTTGCCTGCTTTAGATTTTTTTTGATTATTATCCAGCTCTGGAATTTGATCTTCCTGGAAATCAATTTGATAATAATCAATTTGATCATACTCGAAAAATTTTTTACCATATTTCACTTCTGTTTTTTTTATTGAAACTTCAGAATTAGTATGAACCTCAGTTTTTTCTTTACAGCTTATTAAGACAAATGAAATTATAAAAAGAAAAGTTTTCATTATTTTGGTTATTTAGATTTTTAGTTGTAGAATATTATAAAAGAACAAAAATTATTTAATTAAAAAAGAATTCACTCTTCCAATTTCCATATCTTTACTAAATTCATATTTATTTGTAAAAATCCAAAATTGATTTTTGTTTCTCGAATCTCTTCCAATAATTATTTTAAAAATTCCTTTAGAAGAGATAACCTCAATTACTTTTTTATTTTCAGGACCGGTGTGATTAGGTGATATATCTTGAATTTTAAGAAGTTCTTTTTTTAAGTCTGAAGGAAGAATTTTAAAATCATTTCTTGAAATAATGAGCTGTGTTTGAGGATCAGCAAGTATTTCTAAAACTTCGACTCTTATTTTTCTGAGAATTGTTGTTTGCAAAAAAATCATTAATAATGCTATCAAAAGAAGCTGAGCAAATAAAATAATGCCAACAGCTCTTATTTTTGAATTATTTATTACCCTAGCAATGAATAATATTAAAAAACCAATAAAGCCAGCAATGAAAGAATAAGGAAGTATTTTTTCTAAAAATTAATAAATATCTCCAAGTATTTCGATCATAAATTTTCCTTAATTCTCTGCCTTTTAAACATCTGCGGATTATAATTAATCACAAACACCCCAAAAATAATTAACACAGCGGCCATGATGAATTTCATCGTAATGATTTCATCCAAAATAAGCCAGCTCAAAAATATGGAAATAATTGTATTCACATAAGCTAAAATAGAAACCTGAACCGGAGAAACTTTTGTCAGCGCATAATGATACGCAAAAAATGCAGCCACAGAGCCAAATACCGACAGATAAATCATCGCGGAAACACTTTTGAGACTCCAGCTTCCAAAGTTGTAATTTTCTGAAAACAAAAATGCAAAAATAAGCTGTACAATTCCTGCAAAAGCAAATTGATAAAACAGGTTTAAAGAAATATTTTTACTCTGGATGTTAAGTTTCTTGGTATAAATTGTTCCGAAAGCCCAGCCTCCAATTGCACAAAATAAAAGTAAAATCCCAAATCTGTATTCCGGATTGGCAAGATCTTTTATCCCATCCCAAAAGATGAAAAGAATACCTCCAAAACACATGAGAACTCCCACTAATGCCCTGATGGTAAACTTCTGCAATCCGAGAGCGACACTTCCCAAAAACACGATAATAGGAGATGTTGCGCTTATCAATGAAGTCAGACTGCTTGTCAAAGTTTCTTCGGCTACGGTCGTCAATCCATTGGCGATAATGAGCATTAATGATGAAAAAACAATTTGATACCCCAAATTTTTCCAGCCGAGCCATTGAAATTCTCCCCGATAAAGAAGAATCAAAAGCATGATGACAGAAGCCAGGAACTGCCGGATTCCTGCTACAAACCACGCCGGAATCGTTTCAACAGCCACACGAATCGACAGAAAAGTCGTTCCCCAGACAACGGCGACGGTAAAAATGGCTAATGTGAGTTTTAAATCTTTCAAAATATAAAAATATGTTATTAACAAAATTATTGAGTTTAAAACAAAACCAATGGGTACAGTTTGCAGAGTTCTTTAGGTAACAGAACAACTTTTGCGCCTTTTTTGAAATTATTCCATGTCAATTACTACTTTTCCTTTTGCATTTCCCTCTTCAAGATTTTGGTATGCTAAATTGGTATCTTCTAAAGAGTAAAATGTATCATCCAGTACAATTTTTAATTTTCCGTCTTTAAAAAGCTGGGCGGCTTCTTTTAAAATTTCACCGAAATGTTTTCTGTTTTTTCCTGAAAGTAGAGGGTACAAAGTAAAGACTCCTGAATAAGTTGCATTTCTGAAAGAAAGCGGAGCAATACTATGAGTTCCCCAACCCAAAATACTGGCAACATGGCCGGAATATTGTTTTACAGCTTTAAAAGAATCATCTAAAAGCCCAACTGTGTCTAAAATATTATCAAAACCACTTCCATCAGTAAGTTTTTCAACATATTCTTCCGCAGATAGTTCATCAGAATTAATAATCTCAACAGGATAATTCTTTACCGCTTCTATATTTTCTGCTCTTACAGTTGTAAAAACTATTGAATCTTTTGCCAATGCGATTTGCAACGCAACATGACCAACGCCGCCATTTCCGGCATGAACCAAAACCGTTTGATCTTTCTGAATATTCATTTTATTTACCAGACCTTCCCAAGCGGTGATGAAAATAAGTGGAGTAGCGGCTGCTTCTTTAAATGAAATATTTTTTGGTTTTAAAGCTAAAAGATCTGCGTCTGCGGCAATATATTCTGCCAAAGTTCCGGGATTATTTCCAACGCCTCCTACCATTCCGAAAACTTCATCCCCAACTTTGAAATTGGTTACATTTCTTCCTACTTGCTCCACAATTCCTGCCATATCGATTCCCAAAATTGCTGACGGATTGATTTGTGCGTGTGCGGCTTGTCCGGCTTTAATTTTAATATCTAAAGGATTAAGTCCGGCTGCTTTAATTTTTACTAAAACTTCATGATCTTTTGGTTGAGGTTTTTCGATTTCTTTTAATTCTAATGGCTTTCCAAATTGTTCTAATACGATTGCTTTCATTTTGATATTGAATTAATTGTGATGTAAATTTCGAGATTTTTTATGCTTTAAAAGTTGTATTTTTACACCATAAAAGAGTATATAATTGTCATGGCTAAAGATTATCTGCAACAACCGTTTGAATTAAATTTGAAAGAGCCTATGGACGTCTGTCCGCGTGGAGAACATAGTATAAGTTTTTTTGAACTTGTTTATATTGTTTCGGGAAGAGGCTTTCAAAATATTAACGGCAATAATTATAATTATAACCCAGGAAATCTTTTTTTGCTGAAACCGGAAGATTCTCACAAATTTACTTTTGAAACAACACCCCAATTATTTTTCATCAAGTTCAATCGTGTGTTTTTTCAAAGCAATACCATTGAAAATACTTTTTTAAAGCGTATTGAACAGGCTTTTTCAAGTATCAATGGTTTTGAAAATTGTATTATAAATAAAGAAGAAGATGGCAAGTCGATAGAACATCTTATGCAGAGTTTATTTATGGAAATAAAAAATGAAAAGCTTTATTCGAAAGAAATCGTTTATCTTTTGGTACAGTCAATTCTTACTGTTGTGGCAAGGAATTTAAATGCAAAAATTTCAGTTATTCTTAATGAAAAAACGGAAAATAAAGCTGCAAATATGATCAATTATGTTCACATAAATATTTACCAGCCTGAGAAATTAAAAGCTGAAAAAATTGGTGAAGTTTTCGGTGTTTCTAAAACCTATGTCGGAAGATATTTTAAAAATCAAACAGGGAAAACCTTAAACGAATATGTTACAGATTATAAAATAAAATTAATTGAAAATCGCCTAAAACATAGTGAAATGAAAATTAATGAAATTGCAGACGAATTTGGTTTCACAGACAAAAGTCACATGAACCGTTTCTTCAAAAAGCTAAACAAAATTTCGCCTTCTGCATTCCGAAATGAGAATCTTAAAAGAACCTATTAAGTTTAATTTCTTTATCTTTGAACATTGAATAAAAATTGAAGAATGGTAGGAATTATCATGGGAAGTCAGAGCGACTTACCGATTATGGAACTGGCTGCGAATTTTCTAAAATCTTTAGACATTCCGTATGAATTAACGGTGGTTTCGGCGCACAGAACTCCGGAAAGAATGTTTGATTATGCTAAAACAGCTCAGGAAAGAGGCTTGAAAGTAATCATCGCAGGAGCCGGCGGTGCGGCACATCTTCCGGGAATGGTGGCGAGCTGTACAACTTTACCCGTGATTGGAGTACCGATTTTATCCAGTAATTCTATCGACGGTTGGGATTCTGTGCTTTCAATTCTTCAGATGCCGGGCGGAATTCCTGTAGCAACAGTTGCATTAAACGGAGCTTTAAATGCTGGGATTTTAGCAGCAAAAATTATCGGAAGCGGAAATCCTCAGGTTGCCGATCAGCTTCAAAAATATCAGGATTCTTTGAAAGATAAAGTATTGGGAACGGTGGATGATATTAAAGCAAATCATCCGAACCGATATGATAAATAAGTGAATTGTGAACAGTCAATAATGAATTTTAATATGATATTCAAGAATTGAAATGAAGAGAATTCATTATTGACATTTCACAAAAAGCCTCACAAAAACGTGAGGCTTTTTATTTATTTTTTAATGAATTTAAAATTTTCTATATTTTTCTTGGAAACAATCTGCAAAATATAATTTCCTTTAGGCAGTGCGCTTACATTAATCATTTCAGAATCAGTTTTTCCGCTATCTACAATTCTTCCGCTTGCATCCAGTATTTTGAAACTTTGTGCATCATGAATGCTTTCAATGTGAATGTTATCCTGTGCAGGATTTGGATAGATTGATCCTTTTTTTCTCAAACCAACCTCAGAAGTGGCAAGGAAACAGCTTCCGGGAACATCTCCGTTGAAGCTCCAACCTTTTCCTATTAAAATATTCCTTTTGTTGACCGCATTTGCTGCATACTGCAAGGGAATTACAAAACCCATGTTAACATTATTCGCTGTATTGGGATTGTCTGCCCATCCTGCTAAAGATTTACTGTAATTTTCACAGCTAAGTCCGGAATTACTTAAAAAGCTGGAAGCTTCATTCAAGACGGCCAGATTCCAGCTTGCAAGAGATTGGTTGAAACTGCTGGCTCCTGAAAACATGGTGTCTGTACTCGTGGTTTTGGTAAGATCCCAGGTGTCTAAATTATAATTAAAGGATGTACAACCATGAAACATATGCCCGAAATTGACGACATTAGAAGTATTCCAGCTTTTCAAAGGCTGATTGAAAACCGGAATGAAATGAAACATAAAAGACATATCCGTTACTTGAGAAGTGTCCCAGTTGTCGAGCCTCTGGTTGAATTTTAAACAGCTGGCAAACATCCAGCCCATATCTGTCGCATTGGATGTATTCCATGTGTTCAGAGGCTGATTGAAGTTTTTCCTGTTAAAAAACATACTGTTGAAGTTGATAGCTGAGGAAGTATTCCAAGTAGAGATATAAGGTGTGTCAAAATTGTCAATTGCGGCCGGATAATCACCCTGATGAGCAAACATAAACATGAAGTTCTGGATATGGGAGGTATCCCAATTCTGCATCGAAGGTGCTCCCAAAAAATTATGAGCATTGTGAAACATAAAAGAAGCATCGGTAACATTACTCAGATTGGGCGAATCAGTTGCAGTAAGCTGTATAAGGCGGCAGTTGGAGAAGGCGCTGTTCATCGATTCCCAACTGATATTTCCCCATTGTTCTATTTCAAGGATTTTATCTGCGCTTCCATAGATGGTCCAGATCGGGAAAAGATTATCCGGAAGGGTAATAATGGTTGGCACTCCGAATCTTATCTGTCTGAAAACCCCGTTACCATTACTCGCTTTTACTCTGTAGGTTGCTGTCGCAGGATCAGGATTGATGGGATTTCCGAAATCGATAAGCACCTGTGCTGTTGAGGTTACATCTGTCATTGTTCCGTTATGTGTGGGATAACCGACTTCCTCCCAGGTAATCGTATAATTTTCCCCGATTCCCGGAAACCATATCTGATTGGATGTGGCCTGAGATGGAGCATCAATAACGATAAGAGGCGTCGTAGCGGGAAGCCCGGGCTGCCAAATGGTGATGAATTCATTCTGGGCTTTCACCAGGAAGACCAGCATAAAAAAAAAGAATGTT
>CBFGVN010000073.1:0-11742 GCA_965651845.1 uncultured Chryseobacterium sp.
TTATAAAAATTTTCTTAAAAATTGATTGATATGAATAAAAGAATATTAATTGCCGATGATCATTATGTAGTGAGATTGGGAACCAAAATGGCTTTGGAAAGCAAATTCTCCAATATTTATATTGATTTTGCTGAAAATTACTACGAAGCAAAAGAAAAACTTGTCACAGAGAGGTTTGATCTTATAATGCTGGACATTGAAATGGAGGGCAGTATATTTAAAAACATGATCAAAGAATTAAAAATGATCCAGGATGATATTAAAATTATGATTTTTTCATCATCTAAAGAAAATATTGCCGTAGAGTATATTCAGGAAGGAGCACAGGGATATTTAAATAAATTGAGCAATGATGAAACTATAATTAAGGCAATACAATCAATTTTCGAAGAAGGTTACTATTATCCTTTTCAGGTCGTGAAGCTTCTTTCAGACAAGCCACAAAAAGAAGATATAAAAGGAGTCTTATCAGAAAGAGAATTTCAGATTTTTAATCTCTTGGGTGAAGGAAATGGGAATCTAGAAATTGCAAATATACTTGATATTCAAATAGGAACAGTTGGCACTTATAAAAAAAGAATCTACACTAAACTAGGTATAAAGAACCTTATCGATCTTTTTAAAATCTATACAAAACTGGATTAGATAATCATCATCATAAAACATTAATGAAAGACATTATTTCTACTGTTTTCAAGTAATCTGTCTATTTTTTAAGACAAAAGCTGTCTTCATTTTCGTACACCCATGTCTTTATTTTTGCACAAGTAACATTCTTAAAAAAATTAAATAAGTAATATTTTTGACAAGTTGAAAAAAAATTTATTGCCTTAAGGTTGTTGCAGGATTTGCATTTATTCTGCTTGTTCCCAATTAGTATAATAGATGCATGCCTCTGCAACCACACTTTTCTTTTAAAATAAAATATTTAGGCATTTTTTCAATGATAGCTTTCAATGTATTACTGATGTAATACAAAATTATTTTTTAAAAAATGGAATAATTACAGTCTTAATAAAATTATCATGGAAAAAGCAATTATGAGCTTATTAATTTTAGCAATTGGATCTATTAAAGCTTTAGCACAAATAGGTATCAACACACAAAATCCGCAAGCGCAGTTTCATATAGACGGCGCCAAAGATAATCCTTCAGCAGGAGTTCCTACTATAGCTCAACAAGCTAATGATGTTGTTATAACCGATCAAGGCAGGTTAGGTGTAGGTATCAATGCTCCTACAAACAATATAGACGTAGACAGCGGAATAGACCAAACTTCAGGGGTAAGAATGCGTAGATTACCTTCTACTACGATACTTGCGACTGATGCAAATGGAAATATTATTTCAGGGACATCTGAAGAAACGGGCGTTTCAGTAACAAAGCAAAGATTAATAGTACCTAACAGCAATGTTGTTCTCACCAGTGGCTCAGGTAGATATTCATTCAGATATGCCGGCTATAATGCAACCTCTTTATTAAATGGAACATGGCAAATCAGGATAAATGATGGTGCTACACGGCAATTCATGGTTTGGGATGTGGAATTTGGTGATCCCAGTGGCGGTACCGGACTTGCTACCAATGTATTCAGACAAAGAACTACCCCTACATTTACTCCTGAAACATGGAGCAATTTAGATGGTAATGTTGCAGGAGGCTCTACTGAATATAATACTTATCATATCTACGACAGTGGTACTGGCACAATCATCAGATTTACCTGTACACTTTCCAACATGGGGACAACTACTGCGGGCATCCGAGAAGCGATGATTATTGAAGAGTTCTAATCCAGCTTTTGCAATACACACAAAACCTCTATCTCATTGATTAATTCATAAAAATGAAAAAAACATTTATTACATTACTTTTCTCAACAATTTCGGCATTTTCTTTTTGTCAAATAGGGATGAATACTACAACTCCGGACCAATCAGCAATGTTGGATATTGTATCGAACAACAAAGGTATTTTAATACCTAGAATAGCACTTTCTTCAAGAACTGATGCGGCTACTATTCCTTCTCCTGCTACCGGCCTTATTATATATAATACTACAACAGCAGGGATAGGTGGTGACCAGATTACCCCTGGAGTTGTCACAAATACAGGAACGCCAACTAATCCCATCTGGGCATCGCTTCAGGTTGTTACAAATACGCAGGGGCATACAACCGACAAACTAAGATACCTGGGATTTCCTGATGTAACAAAAACAACTACCGTTGGAAGTTTTTTAGAGTTCAGAGTAAGACAATCAGGAGTAACTTATTACTTTGAAATGAGATTACTAAATCCCCCCACTTCCAATGTCATCTATCGATACGCCAGAATTGGTTATACTACGGGGGCAAACAATACACCAGTAGACAATGGTTATGCATCCAGCATCACATTTACTCCGGCTAACTATAATATCTGGCAGGTAGTTGATCTTCCGAATTTGATCAATGGGGTTGCTCTCGGTTTTCATGGGGTTCTTTCATCACCCTCCAGAGATGCTCTGCATGAACTTATTTTAAATTTTTCCTACGGTGAATTTGTGAATTGTGTGATCAATACTTATTAAAGCTAAAAAATGTTTACCCTAAATTTTTTCAGAAAATATCAATCATTATTAGCTCTTTTTGAACCGATATAAAACAAAAACGCTGTAAACCAAAATGTTTACAGCGTTTACGGTAGCTGAATTTAGAATCATTTTGAGACAGAGAATCCATAAACGTCATTCCCTGTACCTGCCTTCCATTGCATTTTGGTTATTCAGTTTTTATCATTAAATATTTCTAAAAACACTTAATTTCAGAAAGTAGTTTTCTTCAATAATTTTTTTTAATCCTCCTGCTTTATTGAAAAGCAGGAAGACTGCTAATATTTATTTTTTACAGCTGCTTTGGTAATCACTCAAAACATTGATAAGTCCTTCTTTTGTTTTAGTATCATACTTTGAAAAATCTAAAGCCGGACAGTTGACATATTCATCAAATATTTTCTTAATTTTTTCCGGCTTTCTCTTTCCAAAACCTGCTTTATCCCCCATATAGGCAGCCTTAGGTTGATTATTCAGCTTCAGGTAATAATATTGAGGGTTTTTAACATGATTCAATACATAACTTCCGTTATTTTCTGCCTGAATCTCAAAAAACTGGCTTTCTCCCAATATGCTTAATTGAGAACCACTACTGTTTCCTGTGCCAGAATCTTCTGTCCCCTGAGTTCCTAAAAAACATCTTTCGCCTGCACAGAATTTCACTCCGTCTTTTGCCTTGAAAAACTCATTCTTTCCATCAATATTTAAGGTAACGGAACCTCCATAATTGGTAAGGTCACCCATTCCCTTTTCTCTTCCCAGTTTTGCATCTATGGATTCAAATTCTATGGTAATGTTTCCTTCTTTTTTGGTTCCGTCTTTGTCTATAACATACCCGGGAATGTTGTATAAGTTTTTGGAATTGGCTTTGGCATTGTTTTCTGCAGTTTGGTTTTTATTATTGGTATGATTTACGACAGTATCTTTCATATCTCCTAGAGTATATCCGTTAAAAATGAGTCTTTTTATAATGCTGTCTGCTACTTTGTCTTCTGATAAAGGCTCTGAAAAACTGTTGTTGGTTACTGAAATTTCAGACACCTTATTATCGTACGTCATGATTTTCATTCCCCTTTGTTCATTAGCCCGGTCATAGTTTGTACAACTTAAGATAGCTATCTGAATTTGATTGGTATCGTATACCCGATACTCATAATTATTGTAGATACCATTATTTCCTAAGTCTACTCTCTTAATAAAACCTAATAACTCCTTGTTTTTATTCCATATTTTTCCAGAATTATCTATTGTTATACCCATCTCTTTGGCTAAAATATCTTCTTTATCATTTACTTCTTGCTGCATTTTTCTACTGTTCTCTCTGTCCTGCGTTAAAGAACGGTCAGTGGTCTTGAAAAATTCATTTACCTTGACCTCGTCAAAACCATCTTTTGTAAGAAGTCCTTGCGCCAAAGCATTTTTAACGACAAGTTTTCCTTCACTTAAAGTAAAACCTGTATCAGCAAACTCAGTTTCTTTTACATTTCCGTTTTGTCCTGTAAATTCAACCCAGCCTTTTTTAACACCTATTGTGGGAAATACTTTGACGCTGAACTTTGGCTGACCATTCAAATCGGTAAAACTGTAAACATCTTTTTTATCATCTACTTTTGCAACCACTTTATCATCCAAAAGCAGCTCTCCTTTTTTAATTTTTATTTCCTGAGAGAATGCGGAAATACTTGCGAATATAGCCGTAGCTATTACTAATTTCATTTTCATCATTTGAATTGTTTTTGTCATTTTTTTAATTTATATATTTTTTATAGTTATTGAACTTCATTTTAAATAAATAGCAACTGTTATTTTCATCAATTAATTTCGTTCTTGGAAAAGCGGAAATCAGCAAAATGGTTAATCTTTTGATTCAGGGAAATACAAATAATTGAATAACCATGGTGTGAATCGAACTCCACACGAAATTTCCAATATTTTCCACAATCCTTACATCTATAAATGTCAATACTAACCCAAAGGCCAACACACTCTTCAAAGGAAATACCTCTTATTAATTCTAAATGTGAATTATTACAATTAAAAGAGGAAATAGTTAAGAGTCTTTCTTTTGTTTCTAAAGAAAACTGAAATTTTGAAATATCGTTGTCCCTAAAAACAGTTATTAATAATTTTAAAGTTTTTGATTAAAGTCCTTTAAGCAAGAAACCTTATTATCTGTACACATTATTTATCGTAACCTATTGCTCCTCCGATAATATTAATTTTTAATATCTTTAAGCTGATTAAAAATCTCCAAATTTTAATCCTTCAGCTATTTGGCATTATATTTATGACCTTTGTAGCTACCAAATGTATCAACAGAATATGCACTAGTCTTAAAATTAGGTGTAATCTCAATTGTTGAATTATCTTTAATTCCCCTAAAGTTTCCAGCCATTCCTTACCATTCATTTGTTTTATATAGAATTCCCCTCTATTTTCTGTAGAAGTATTTACAGCTTGTGACGTTTTGTTGTTCAGACCCTACAATTCTTTCAGCATCTTATCCGTCAGGGTTTGTACCTGCTGTTCTATTTTTTGTTTTTGAGATGCAGTTTTAGAATCGCCTTGTCCTGTCAGCTCAAACTTAGAAGAGATTTTTCCTTTGTTCTCAGTGGCGGTAATTTTGTATCTGTCTTCAACATTTTAGTATAGAGTGTATCCTTACCTAGGCCTTTACCATCCTTATCCTAAACTTAGATTATCCAGATTTATCCAGATGATATTTCAAACTTTCCAGCCATTTGGAATATTCGGCTTCATAGTTGTTGAGAGTAGGTTCTATTGTTTCAATAGGTTCAGTATTTTCGAATGCTTCCTCAAAATTTGCAAAAGCGCCGGAACCAATACCTGCACCTAAAGCAGCGCCAATACTTCCATCATTTTTATAAAGTTCCAAAGGTACTCCAATTGTATTGACAAATGCTTCTATAAATACATCACTTAAGAAAAGGTTAGCTCTTCCTGCTTTTATTATTTTAGCATTCATTCCGTTTTTTCTCATAATATCAAAACCATAGCGAAATGCGAATGCTATTCCTTCTTGTGTTGCTCTTACAAGATGTGCACGATTGTGCAGATTAAGATCAATATTTATAAATTGAGTTCCTATCAACTTGTTATTCAACATTCTTTCGGCACCGTTTCCGAAAGGCAGTACCTGGAGATTATTGCTTCCAACAGATATATGAGAAGCTTCTTCATTCAGACGCTGATAAGTCATGCTTTCGCCTAAGATATTTTTCATCCATCGATACATGCTTCCTGTTCCGTTGATGCAAAGCAGGGCTCCCAATCTTCTTTCGGATTCCGAATGATTTACGTGTGCAAAAGTATTGATTCTAGATTCATCATCATAAATAAGCTGATCACTTACTCCATAGATAACTCCAGAAGTTCCTGCCGTTGCAGCAATTTCTCCCGGATGCAGCACATTTAGAGAAAGCGCATTGTTTGGTTGATCTCCGGCTTTGTAAGAAACAGGGATTCCTTTTTTTAATCCTAATTCTGCAGCTATACTTGTAAGCAAAGTACCATGTATAGAAAATACTTCCCTCATCTCAGGAATGATATTTTTATCGAACCCAAAATAGGTGAGTATTTTTTCTGATAGCTTGTTTTCAATAAAATCATAGAACACCCCTTCGGATAAGGTTTCTGCAGATGCTGTAACTTCTCCTGTAAGCTCCATTGAAATATAGTCTCCGGGGAGCATTATTTTATCTGTCTTCTCAAAAATGTCGGGTTCGTTTTCCTTTACCCATGCAAATTTGGATGCCGTAAAATTTCCGGGCGAGTTCAGGAGATGTTGTAAGCAATACTCTTCTCCTAGTTCAGCAAATGCTTTATTGCCGATTTCCACAGCTCTGCTGTCGCACCAGATGATACTGTTGCGCAAAATTTTCTGATTTTTGTCTACAAGTACCAAACCGTGCATTTGGTAAGCAATCCCAATAGACTGAATGTCTAAAGGATTATAATTTCCTGTTGCATTACACTTAAGGATTGCCGTTTTTGTATGCTCCCACCACATTTTCGGAGACTGTTCTGCCCAGCCAGGTTTTACAGCAATAATGGGAGATTCAGATTCCGGGTATTGTGCAGATGCCACAACCTGCTTATTGTGGGCATCTACAATGGAAACTTTTATAGACGATGTTCCAATGTCAATTCCTAATAATAACATAAGCTTTTTATAATAGTATGCAAACTGTTTTTGTGATTTTAGGTTTGAAATTATTAAATTAGGATAGATATTAACAGACCTTATAGGTTTACAGAACCTATAAGGTCTTAAATATTTTAAAATTAATTCTCAGATCCTCTCATTTGTATTCAGAAGAATTATTTTAAATTAAGATTTAAGGCTCAAGAGTTACTTTAACGGAAGTGAGACCGTTTGCCACAAGATCTATTGCTTTTTGATAATCAGTTATAGGAAATTTATGGGTTACAATTTCTTCCATAGGCAATAAACCCTGCTCCAGCATACGAATGGCAACCGGATAGCAATTTGGCCCTAAATGAGAACCATGAATATTTAATTCTTTGGTATCACCAATGATCGTCCAATCTACAGTAACTTTTTCACGCATTACACTAAACTCAACAAAAGTTCCCATTTTACGGATCATATTCAATCCTTGTTCAACTGCAGAAGGATGACCAGTGGCTTCAATATAAACATCACATCCATAACCGTCTGTAAGTTCCAAGACTTTTTTTACCGCATCTTCTTTTGTTACATTAATGCCTATGTCTGCACCGGAACGTAAAGCAAGTTCTAATCTTTCGTCTTGCATATCAAGGGCAATAATTCTTGCCGGGCTCTTCATTTTCGCTGCTGCAAACATTCCTAATCCCAATGGGCCACAACCTGCAATAACAACAGTATCTTGGTATTTGATATCCCCACGTTCTACAGCATGTATAGAACAAGCCAAAGGTTCTATGAATGCTGCATGGTGTAATGGAATAGATTTTGGAACTTTAAAGTTGAATGCACCTTTCGGGAAAAGCATGTACTCTGCCCATGCTCCTTGCGTACGTTGGTGAAAGCCATAGATATCGTGTACATTACACATCCAGTAATACCCATTTTTGCAATATCTACATTCTCCGCAAGGTACAATTTGCTCGCTTACGACATGATCTCCAATTTCAAGATTATACAATTCTTTTGCTCCTTCTCCTAATTCTACTATTTCACCGACAAACTCATGTCCTGGAATTACGGGGGCTTCACAATATGCAGCTCGGTTTTCATCACCCCAAAAAAGCGGAGCCCCGGTGTAACATTTTATATCGCTTGCACAAATACCTGCACTTTTTACTTTCACTAAGATTTCTTCTGGTCCCGGTTTTGGTACTGGAACCTCTTCAAGTCTGTAATCGTATGGAGCATACGCTACGATAGCTTTCATTACCTCAGGAATTGTTTTGTGATTATTCATTTCTATAATTACTTAAGTTTAAATTTTAATTTTAATAATTGGGTATTGTTAATTTTATGGATGCTTCTTTAAAAACTCTGCCATATTTTCTTTTGTTACCAATTCGAATGGGATAAAATTGTCATGCGGATATTTTTTGCCGGCTGCCAAGCCTGCGGCAATTTTTAAAGAAAGTGCTCCTTGTCCTTTTGCATCCTGAAAAACAGTACATGCAAGCTTGCCTTCTTTTACAAAAGTTAAAGCATCTGCAATAGCATCAATCCCCGAAACCAAGATTTCTTTTTGTTTTCCGGCTGCTTCAATAGCTTTGTAGGCGCCAATGGCCATTTCGTCATTTTGTGAAATCACTGCATTTACCACCTTACCACTAGATAATACATTTTCCATAACAGAAAGGCCTTGTGCTCTGTCCCAATTTCCTGTTTGCTCGAATACTATTTTAATGTCAGGATATTTTTTCAGGACTTCTTTTATTCCTTGCGTACGCTGCTGTTCTGCAGAATTTCCCCAAGGCCCGTGTATAATAACGATATTTCCTTTTCCTCCCATTCTTTTTGCCATTTCCTCCATTTCGAGACGACCGGCAACAACATCTTCACTCCCAACATATGCATTTGCCTTTTCTATATTTGCAGTCATTGCATTTACAACTACAATTGGGATTTTAGCATTATTGGCCATTTCCACTGCAGGTACAGTTGCGTCTTTTTCTATGGGCTGCAGAATGATAGCGTCTACACCTTGTGTAATAAAATTCTCAACCTGTCCTACCTGCTTCTCGCCACTTCCCATTCCATCAACTTCAATAATTTCAACTCCTAATTCTTTTGCTTTTGCCTGAAGTGCTTTTTGAAGATTAATGGTAAATTCACTCTGGAGGCTTTCATAGCTTACTCCGATTACATATTTCTTTTTTTCGCCTGCATCTGTTTTGGATTTATCTTTACAAGATGTAAGCATACAAAGGATTAAGGCTAGTGCGAAGAATGATAGAGAAATCATTCTTTTTTTAGATGGTACAATTTTTAAATCTAATTTTTTCATGACATATATTATTTATTGTTAAATTTTATTTTTTCTTATCTAGCATGGCTGCCATAACAATCACAGCTCCTTTTACGATCTGTTGCCAATAGGAAGAGACTCCTAAAATGTCTAATCCGTTATTCATTACTGCAATGATCAGCACACCTGTAAGTGTTCCGAGTATGCTCCCATAACCTCCCTTAAGACTTGTTCCACCAATTACGACTGCTGCAATTGCATCCAGCTCATAGCCTGTACCTGCAGATGGCGCACCCGCCATTACACGGGAAGAAACTATAATACCGACAAGTCCTGCCAATGCTCCGGCAATAATGAAAACTTTCCAGACCACATTTTTTGTATTGATTCCGGAAATTTTCGCGGCCAATTCATTTCCTCCGGTTGCATAAACCTGGCGCCCAAATCGGGTGTATTTCAGTAAGAAAATTCCAAATAGTGAAATCAGAAAGAAAATAATAACAGGCGTAGGAATTCCTAAAATCAAACCGCCACCGATGCTCTTGTAAGAATCACTAAGGTTAATTTCCGGCTTTCCTGATGTATAAACCAATGCAATTCCTCTTGCAGCCGTCATCATACCAAGAGTGACAATGAATGGAGCTATTTTTGTCCGAGAAATAATAAAACCATTAATTGCACCCAAAAGAGCTCCCATACCAATACCAATCATTAATGGTACAATAAGTGGATAATTGCTGTCAGTATGAGCAAAAGAAGAAGCTATCACTGCACTTACGGCTACTATTGCTCCTACCGAAAGATCTATGGATCCGTTGATGATAATTAAAGTCATACCTATAGAGATTATCCCATTAATGGAAGACTGTCTCAAAACGTTTAGTATATTTCCTGGCTTTAGAAAAGTAGGTGATAGCAAAGAAAGTGTCAATATTATTAAGAGTAGCGCAATGTATATTCCGTATGTTGAAAAAAATTGCTTTACATTCAGAGGCTCTCTGCCGTACCCTGAACTTGGTTTATTGAAGATTTGTGAAAAATTCATAATAATGTTTTATAAAGATTAGTTAAGCTAAAATTCTTGTGAATTCATTTCTAAATTTCGATTTTCGAATGTCATAGCGGCTTCCAGAATTTTTTCCTGAGTAATTTCTGATCGATCCAAGGTTGTAATGATATTTCCGTTACAAAGGACTAAACTACGGTCGCAGAGCCCTATGATTTCAGGAATTTCTGAAGAAATCATAATAATGCTTTTCCCGGATTCTGCCAGTTTCCTGATTAGTTTATAAATTTCCTGCTTTGCACCAATATCAATACCTCTTGTTGGTTCGTCCAAAAGTATGATGGAGGGTTCGTTCAGAAGCCATCTCCCTAATATTACTTTTTGTTGATTTCCACCACTTAAAAGCCCTATAGGTTTAGAACGACTGGAAGTTTTGATATTCAGTTTCGAAATAAGGCTGTTTACTTCTTTTTTTTCTGTTTTCAGGTCAATAATTTCTCCCAAATAGCAAATATTTTTCAGACAGCTTATTGTCATATTATCATTTACCGAGCTGTCTGTACAAATTCCCTGTTGTTTTCGGTCTTCTGTAATAAATGCCATTTTATTTGCCACCGCTGAACTGGGAGAACTGATGTTTACCTTTTTACCATTGATTATTATATCACCGGAATAAGCTTTGTTGAGACCGAATAAAGTTTCAAGAATTTCTGTTCTACCGGCTCCTACTAAGCCTGCCAGTCCCAAAATCTCACCTTTATTTAATTTAAAACTTATGTTTTGGAATTTATTTTTTAGGTTCAGATTTTTTACTTCAAGTACTGTTTCTGCTTTCGGTTTTATGGATACTTCAGGAAACAACTCTCCTAAAGGTCTTCCTACCATATGCTTAATAAGACTTTCGTTTGTAAAATTCTCTACGCTGTCTGATATAATAGTATTGCCATCTCTCATTACAGTAATGCTATCGCAGATTTGAAATATTTCATCCATTCTGTGAGAGATATAAATGATCGATACATCTTTTTCTTTCAGCTTTTTAATAATAGCAAATAATTTTTCGGCTTCACGAACAGAAAGAGAAGATGTTGGCTCATCCATTATGATAATAGAAGCGTTACAGGAAACAGCTTTCATAATTTCCACCAACTGTTTTTCCGCAATACTGAGATCACGCATGTATTTATTAGGATCAATGGAAATATTTGCGTCCTGAAAAAGATCAATCGTCATCTGGTTTAGTTTCTTTCTATCGATGATTTTAAGAAAACTCAATGTGGGCTCTTTTCCAAGGAAAACATTTTCAGCAACCGTCATATCCCCTATCGGATTCAGTTCCTGATAAATCATTGCAATTCCTGTTTCCAAAGCATGTTGTGGTGTTTTATACGTGATTTGTTTTCCATTCAGGGAAATCTGCCCATTATCGGGAACATACAATCCTGCCAGAATTTTCATAAGTGTTGATTTACCGGCTCCGTTTTCTCCCATTAGAGCATGTACTTCACCTTTTTTCAGAGAAAAATAGATTTTCTTTAAAACACTTACGCCATCAAAAGATTTAACTATATCTTTCATTTCCAACAGTTCAATATCAGTTGCTTTTAAATTCATGACGTTCTTTATTAGGTTAAATTAAAATAGTTGAATACCCAAGCCAAGAGTAGCTTTGTTGTGATTGGGGTTCC
>CBFGVN010000074.1:0-11481 GCA_965651845.1 uncultured Chryseobacterium sp.
TGACAACTGTTTGTCAGGAGAGTTTTCACTTAATTTTTAGATAAATTGATCATAAATACATTAGATAATTATCCGGAAAATAAGGATTTAAGCAATTAAAAATCTCATTTTCAACACGTACCACATTTAATGAAAAATTTAAACATAACAATTTTTTCTTAATTTATTTTTGTTAAATTCGTTAAAAACATATTTTGATAGAAAATTTTAACTATTAATTTAAACTATGACTAAAAATTTACTTTTTCTTATTTTCCTGTATTCTACTATAGCGTGGGCTCAAAAAAGCAATGATCCCTTTGAACAGTTGTATATGAAAACTTTAACAGAAGTTGCGGCAAAAGATACCCCTCATGCATTAAAGATTGCCGATTCAATGTTTGCAACGGCCACTACTCCACAACATAAAGGACGGGCTCTCATGTTAACTGCAAATCTCTATCTTCAGCAAAATAGGAATGAAGAAAGTATAAAATTTGCAGAAAGAGCAAAAGATATTCTCGACAAATCCGATAATATTGAATTGAAAACAAGAATTCGAGGACTTTTAGCTTCTGAATATCGAATTATCGGACTTAATAATAAATCTAAAACATATGCGGACGAAGGATTAAAGTTGGCTGATAAAATCAATAATGAACAGAAAAAAGCACAAGTAAAATCCCTTTTTTATCAGGAATTAGGACATTATGAAATGGAACAGAAAAACTACAAAAACGCAATTCATTATCTTAATCAATCACTTGAATGCCTTTCAAAAATACCTGCTGATAAAATTAATCTGGGAAAAACATATCAGCTTTTAGGAGAAAATTATCTTGAGCTGCATGATTATAAAAATTCTGATTCCTATAATTTAAAAGCGCTGGAAATTTTACCGGAAAAATTCATTGGAACCGCCTTAGCTTACATTGGATTAGGAATATCGAAAACCAATCAAAAACAATATCAGGATGCTGAAAAATACCTTTTAAAAGGGCTGGAGTATGCTGAAACTGCCGATCATCCAGCTGCCAAAAGAACAGTGTATGATGGTTTAGCAAAATATTATGAAAAAACCAAGCAATTTGAAAAAGCAAGTATTTACAGGAAAAAATATGTAGAAGTATTCAACAAAATTGAGGCTAAGTATAATAAAACTGTCGATAAGAATTACGATAAAATAGAAAAAGAAAAAGAGCAATATATAGGCTGGAACAGTACAAAGAATATTATAATCGGTATCGCTTCCCTACTGATTTTGAGTCTTGCTATTCTTTTCATCATTAATAGAAAAAAACACAAAGAAGAATACCAAAAATTCAAAAGCATTATCGATCATTATAAAGAAAAAGAAGAATACGTGTTGGAATCTAAAGTGGTAACATCGGAAATAGAGGAAAGTGAAGAGGAAGAAAAAAATGTAGAAGAAGGAATAGATTCTGAAAATAAACAGGTTGAAATTGCTATCAATAAAGAAACGGAGACGAAAATCCTTGCACAACTGGATCAGTTTGAAAAAGATGAAATGTATAATAACAGTTTTATATCTCTTTCTTACCTGGCAACGGAGTTCAATACCAATATCCGATATATTTCCTACGTCGTTAAAAAACATAAGGGCTCGGATTTTAAGAGCTATATCAATAAATTAAGAATCAACTACATCATCCATAAGCTGAATACTTCCGAGAAATACAGAAAATACAAAGTCGGAGCTTTGGCAGAAGAGTGCGGCTTTTCATCGCACAGTAAATTCACCACCATTTTTAAATCTATTACAGGAATTTCGCCTTCTACTTTTATTTCCTTTATTGAACAAGAAAAAACAAAGAAGATTAAAATATAATTTCGATACAATTATTAATTTTTTACATCGGTCTGTACCTCATCAAGGTACAGGCTTTTTTTATAAGCTTTTATGACACTTTTTTACTTTTCAAATTCAAAAAAAACAACAAATTTTTAATAAAAACTTACTTATGATTTTGTTTAAAGCTAAAATTAAAAACCTAATTATCAATAATTTACAAATTAAATCATTCTCGTTTTTCGAAAATGAAAAGGGCATTTCTTTCCTCACGACAAGTTTGCTGATAAATTTGCAAACAATGTCAGGCATAACAATATTTAAACAATTCACAACATGAAAAAAACTATTATCCCTCAATCAAAAAGTTCCCGATTTCTAAAAAATTGTACGAACTAAATTTCAAACATTTTAACATTGCGATTAAAGTTCCCAACAATCGCAAAATTTATTCTACCAGAAATTTACTGGTAAAAAACAGAGTATCAAGATTCTAAAAATTACAAACATGAAAAAACAACTATTATCAATTTTTACACTTACATTCAGTGTAATAACATTTGCACAGGTCGGTGTGCACACCTCAACACCACAAACATCATTAGATATTACTGCTAAAAATCTGACAGGAACTTCAGTAGAAGGGCTTTTGATCCCGAGAGTTGACAGATTAAAAGCTCAGTCAATGATTGCTATTCCCACCTCTACATTAATCTACGTAAACAGTACTGCAAACGGAACCTTGGCCGGAAATGCCGTGAATATCGATGCAGTAGGATATTACTATTTTAACGGCACAGCCTGGGTAAAACTGATTCCCACATCAGCTCCCACAAGCTCTGTAAATATTTATAATTCCGACGGTACACTCGAAGGAAACAGAATTGTAACGCAAGGAACAAACTTTCTACGTTTTACCCCTACTATAGCTCACGGGTTTTCCGTTAATGGAAATACTTTTTCCGTAGATGGAGAAAATAACAGAGTCGGAATGGGAACTATTACTCCACAAAGAAAAGTACATATCAATGGAACCATGCAGCTTACCAATGAGCTAAACGTAGGAGGTAATGCCACAACCGCAGGAAGTGCAGGCACTTCAGGACAGGTATTGGTATCCAACGGAGCCGGAACAGCACCTTCTTGGGAAGCAACAGACGGAATTATCGGAAACGAAGTATTAAACGCGACGGCAGGAGGTGCTTTAACGAGATCCGGAGCAGGTACGGCAGCCAATCCATATACTTTAGGAATTCCTGATGGTGGAATCACTACTGCCAAGATTGCAGATAACGATGTTACTTATGCTAAAATAAATACTCCCATAAGAAATGTTACAACGGCAACTGATACATTGGCGGCGACTGAGGAAGGAGGTTTTATTTATGTAATGTCATCAACTCCGGTAACGATCACTGTACCGGATACTCTTCCTAACGCATTTCATTGTGTAATCATTCAGCAAGGGACAGGTCAGGTTACGGTTGCAGGACCGGGATTGGCTTCAGCACGCGGACTTAAAACCAGAACCCAAAATTCTGCTATCGGAATTATACGAAAAAGTGCGGTTTATGCAACAGTAACAGGAGATGCGGTTAATTAAAAAAGATATTTATGAAAAATTTATACATATCAATAATACTGCTTTTATTTTTCCATGTCAAAGCCCAGCATAATGTAATCATGGAAGCTTTAGATGCACCGGATCCTGCTTTTACAATTACATCATGTAACATCTCTACAATAGGATGGCTGGCAACAGGATTGCCCGCAGCCAGTGCCGATATTGCTGCTAAACAGGAAATATCCGTAAATGTAACAATTCCCGGTTCGTATGCTTTCACAACCGGAGCAGTAAACGGAGTGACCTTCAGTGCATCGGGAACTTTTACTACAACAGGTGTACAGAATGTCACATTAACAGGTACAGGAGTACCGGTTGATTATACCGTCGGCAATGGGACATTTTCTTATACTGTAGCCAACACAACCGGAACAAACGCCGGAAGCTGCAATTTTACAAGAAAAGTATATGTTCCGGATCAAAACTATACCGGAACCATTAGAAATGACGGTGAACACCGCTTTTTGTATAAAGTAATTTTAGGTCCGGGAAGTGACCATTGGCTACAAACCAATTTAGGAGCTAAATATAATAAAGTCGGAGATCCTGATTTTGATCCGGAGGCAGCAGCAGGAGGTGTAAATGATTACCGTGCATTTGGAAGCTTATTCCAGCTAGGAAGAAACTCCGACGGACACGAGCTTGTTAACTGGACATCGGCAACTACTACAACAGGATTATCTGCTACAGCCACGCCGGCTCCCAACCCTACTGCAACACCAGTAAATTCCGGATTATTTTATACCTCTACCGATAATACCCGTAATCTGGATGGCACCGGAAATCCCGATCCGGAAACAGGAAACTATTATGGCATTAAAGTATTAAACATGCCTTTGAAAAAATATACCGTTGGTCCCGGAGATCCTTGTCCTGATGGTTTCGGAGTTGCTCAGGATGCGAATTATGGTGCGGCTAATTATAATGCAGGTTCAACGCCATGGCTTAATAATCCTTTAAAGCTTGTTGCTCCGGAAATGTTTCGAAATGCAGCTAATGGAGCTTTGGTAGCCTATCCTAGAAGACTAATGAGAACAAGCAGGCTGGCTCTTTTCCCAATGGATACATTCTACAGCTCTGAATTCGTTATTGAAGGAGGTAATATTGTTTATGGCGGCGGCAGTACAGAACATGCAGACCGGCGTGTTTCAGGACTTAATTTGAGTGCAGCCACTGTTTTCGATCCAAGAGGAACATTGGACGGCTATCCTGTAAGATGCGTAAAGCCATTATAAAATAATAAATAAACCAGCTAAGAAAGATTGTGATTTCAGAGTAAGTTTTAAATATCATCAACAAGATAAAATGCCGTGACAGGATTTATACATGTTTAAATATCATCTTGTGGATTAGTAAGCTTAAAATTGCTATCGTCTAGCTGGTGGAATGCGGGAAAATAACCCGCATTCTTAATCTATAATCTTTTTTAATCCAGTCGGTTTAAACCTATTCTACAACGCATCAGAGTCCCTTTTCAGGTAACTTTCGTAACAATTTTCGACCAACGAGCTTATTATTGAGAGTTTATTTAATATAAGAATTTCAGTTTAAGTAAAAGTAAAAACTTCATAGCTTTTTTGTAGAATTAGTTCTACAATTTGTAGGCTTAATTCTACGGTATTTTTCGAAAATAACAATAAAATCAATATATTTTTGTATTAAACAAAATAAACCTAGCTTAATTAAATAAAATCAATAACAAAACCGCATTATAACTATGAAAAAAAAGCTATTACTTTCGATTTTTTTGATTTCTGCCGTATACATGCAGGCTCAAGTAGGAATTCATACAAATAATCCGCAGGGTATGTTTCATGTTGACGCCGGAAAAGATAATCCAGCGACGGGTACACCTACCGTTGCACAGCAAGCCAATGATTTCGTGATCACCTCACCCAATGGCTATGTTGGAATTGGTACCACAACACCGGCAAGAAAATTACATATTGTCGGAGACGGGGTGAATGATCCTGCACAGATTGGAGGACTTGTAGCCGGAGATCCTCAATTGGACAACTTATTGGGTATTACCTCTACAGGTTTAATACGATCAATCGGGTCTGTGGAAAGCCTTTCTATTCCCAGACCGGCACTTTTCGTTTTAGGAACGAGTGTTACTAATTTCCTTAATGGAGTTGCTCCCGGAAACAACCAGGTGGTGAACATGGCGATGATAAAAAATGCAATACCTGGGCTAACTTTCACGGCGGCGACAAGAGAGATCGTACTTCCTCCGG
Source organism: uncultured Chryseobacterium sp. (assembly GCA_965651845.1). Classification (GTDB taxonomy): domain Bacteria; phylum Bacteroidota; class Bacteroidia; order Flavobacteriales; family Weeksellaceae; genus Chryseobacterium. The sequence continues at coordinate 5,651 of CBFGVN010000074.1, forward strand.
GAACATACCAGTTTACTTTTGTATACGAAGCTGATCATAATAATACCGGCTGTACCCTAAGCTCATATTTCGTTGACTTTCCAAATGACGGAACTGCGGTAAGAGTTCAGAGTAATGCTTCACACTTAGAAGGGGGGCTTTCGAATCATGGCGGAACGATAAGCTATTCTGTAAAATTGGTAAACCCTACCAACAGCTTTTTTATCAGATTAGGAAGAGGACAGGCCGGAAATTGCACGGGAACAGGTATGACACTGGTAAAAGATTCTACGCACTTATTGATATACAGAATGGGAGCTTAACGGATTTTTCTGTAAGCTAAATTTTTAACTGATAATCTTTATTACAATGAAAAAATTATTACTAATATTTTCCATTACCTGTATGAGTACTGCATTGTTCAGTCAAAGTGTGGGTTTTAGAACTTCAAATCCACAGGCACCCTTCCATCTTGATACCAGAGCTAATAATCCTATTACAGGAGGATTACCTTCACTCCCTTTGGTTTATGATGATTTTCTGATCGATACAGACGGAAGTATGAATATAGGACCTTATTTTGCTGCAGGTATGCCAAGAAGTAAATTCTTTTTATTTTTTGCTACTACCGGTGGTGACAATGTAAGAATAGACAATCTTCTTACCGCACCCAATCCTGAAGATATCGATTTATTAGGTGTCATTCGTCCGGGTGCAGGTTTTTCTTATTTAAAAAGAGAACAATCTCTTAACGAATTGGATCTTCCAAGAACTACTGTGTTTGGCCTGGCTGCCGACGTCACTAACTTTTTGAATGGAGTAAGCGCCGGAGGTGCACAGGATATGCCTATGACCGTTATAAAGAACGGAATACCTGGATTATCTTATAATGCCACAACACACTTTGTCACACTACCTGCAGGAACGTACCGTTTTACGGTAGTATATTCAGCAAGCCACGGAGGATGTACGCTTAGCTCATATTTTTATGATTTTCCTTTACCCTCTTCCTTTACCAGAGTACACAGCACTTCTGATCATCTTATAGGTACAGGAGTAGGATCAAGACACACCGGGACGATTACATATGCATCTGCATCACTCCCTGCCGGAAAAATGATCCTGACAAACCTGGGAAGAGGACAATCCGGAAACTGCAGCGGAACGGGAATGACACTCTTTGCCGACGGAACACAATTTTTAATAACAAGAATGGGTGACTGATTCTAAATACACAAATGCTGCTAAAGCCATTACACGTTTTCTGATATCCTTTGTTCCCCACAGTAAGGATAGAAAATATTTAATTGAAATGCTTAGAAGTTCACAGTCATGTTTTACAGTATACATTGTTAACTGTACAATTTAGTTTTGAGTACCCCTTTTTTTTGAGGGTACTCTTTTTTCCGGTCTTTTAAAATTAATTTAATTATAAAAATCTACACAGTAATTTCATTAATTATTTATTATTAAAAAAAATCACAAATTATTAATATTCAATATTTTAAAGCAAATACCATGTATAATAACAGAGAAACAATGAAAAAAAATTTTTTAATGCTATTTCTTCTTGCTTTCGGTGCCTTTTCTGCACAAGTGGGAGTAGGAAATACCAATCCGACAGTGAACCTTGATGCAAGAGCGACAACAGGAAATTCTGCCATCGCCTTTGGAAATACCAATCAAACAGCTGCCGTTGCCGGAGGCGGTGCAATGAAGTACGATACGGGACAATTGTATTACAGTAACGGAACCACCTGGATCCCTATTTTAGAAAAACAGGCGGGGGTTTTCATTCCGAGAGTTGTAGCTTCCAGAAAAAAAGATGATACACAGATAATGGGTCCTACAAGCACCAACGAATCTTATGTATGGACTTTCCACGAAACCGTAATAGATGACGGAAACTGGAATGACACTACATCCGGCTATGTTGTTCCTACTTCAGGGTTTTATCAGGTATCTTTATTTGGAAGAATATATGCAAACGCTACCAACAATTCTGCAAACTGGACGATCTATGTATTTAACGGAGCTACAGAAACGAGATATATTGTCGCCACTCAATCGATACTCACAGCTGGAGGTTATACCGCAACTGGAGGAACTCTTGCCTTATATCTTACAGCAGGACAGGTCGTAAAATTAGGATCATCATATTGTAACGGATGTAGCACCCCAAAAACTTATACCGTTACACCTGACGCAGGATTTACCATTACACAGCTGAGCAATTCATAAAATAAATAAGTTTTAATATAAAATTGTAAGACAATGAAAAACAGACTTATTTTATTTTTCTCTGTCCTCGTTTCCAGAGCCTTTTTCGGACAAATAGAGCAAGTAGGAATTAATACGGCAACGCCCAGAGTACATTTGGATGCAAGAGCGACAACGGGAAATTCGGCCATCGCATTTGGAAATACCAATCAGACGGCACCCGCAGCAGGAGCTGGAGCTATGAAATATGATAACAGCGTTAATAATAACGGAATTTATTACAGTGATGGCATAGTCTGGCAGCAGTTTCTGACATCAGGTACTGCATCTCTTCCTAAAGTGGTAGCTGCAGGAAGAAAAACGGCAGATGAAATTATCAGCACTAATACCGGAGATACTCATCCGTGGCTTTTTCAGAATGTTATTCTGAATGATGGTAACTGGAATCCCACAACAAACAGCTATACCGTTCCCCAGGATGGTCTTTATCAGATGTCTATGGGAGCACCGCTGAGACCAAGTCAAAGCAATAATTTATCTGAGTTCACCATTTTTGTTTATGACAGTACAGGAACTAATGAAGTCAGAAATTTTGTTTTCAGAGGAATTGATTACAGTGTCGGCGGGGCGGCTTTCAGAGGAGGTACCTTGACTTTCGAACTGAAGAAAGATCAGATTGTAAAATTCGGGTCGGTACATTGCTATATCGGATGTCTCGGAAATACAGTAAACTTTACCATAGGAACAGGAGCTTTATTTACGATTGTACAGTTATAAGAAATCCTTAATAAAATTGGTAATGAAATTTCCCCTCACCTTTCGTTACGCTTAAAAATGCAAATGTCAATAATATAAGATCATTCCCCTTTTGTTTTTAATTTCCCTTAATTTTAGTAGGTTATTGTGAGCCTGTTCTTTTTTTGAACAGGCTTTTTCATTGTAATTTTCGCTTTTTATTTTCACTAAGTACTGAATTATTAGTTTTTTATTTAAACTTTTAACAATTTGATTTTAAATTACTTAAAAATTAAAATTTATTCATTTTCGGAAAACGAAAAGGCAATTTCTTTTTTACCACAACATTTCTGAATAGTTTTGAGCTAAATAATGTCACGCATAATACTATAAACAATGAAAAAAAAAGTTACTTTGCTTTGCTCGTTAATTGCTTTCGGAGTTTCGTTTGCACAAGTGGGAATCAATACATCCAATCCACAAGGAGCATTCCACGTTGATGGTGCTAAAGACAACAACAGTACAGGTGCTCCCACTGCCGCTCAACAGCTCAACGATTTAATCGTTACCAATGCTGGAAATATCGGAATAGGAACTACAACTCCTACTTCTAAAATGGAGATCAATTCGGGAACAGCTAATACAAGTGGGCTTAAGCTTACTAATTTAACTTCGACATCCCCCATTTCAGCCGGACAAACTATCGGAGTGGATGCTTCAGGAAATGTGGTAACTCTACCCAACCCTACTGCTGTAGGTGTTACTCCTTATGAAGTAGCTTCTACAACCGGTGCAGATTTTAACGTAGATGACAGCTCGGATACTCTGGTTTCGGGAACTACACAAACAATCAATATCCCGACAGGAGGAAAGGCATTGTTTATCAATTTCATGCTGGGCATCGATTTTACAACTGTAACAGGAACCGGCGCAGGATATTTCAGAGCCATGTTATTTATAGATGGAGTTGCTACTAATACTTATCTTATTATACAGGAACCGGTGGGTTCTGCATCAGCTACAGGAGGACAACAGCTTTCTTATACTTTAAATACAGTAAAATTCCTTACCGCGGGTAATCACACTCTTGATATAAGAATGAGAAGAACTGCCAACAATGGTACCGCAGCAGGTACTGTTACGGGATGTCGCCCTATTTCAATGTCATTCAATGCTTCTTACCTAAACTAATGATTTATGAAAAAGTATCTATTATTAGCAGGATTCTTAGTCATAAATACTTTGTCTGCACAAGTGGGAATAAACACCCAAAACCCTCAGACGGCTTTTCATGTGGATGGAGCAAAAGATAACAATACATCCGGAACTCCTTCTGCAGCTCAACAGCTTAATGATTTTACATCAACTTCATCAGGAAGTCTGGGTATAGGAACTTCAGCGCCTACTTCGAAGATGGAAATCACTTCAGGAACGGTAAATACCAGTGGCTTAAAGTTTAGAAACCTAACATCGGCAACACCTGTCACTACAACCGGACAAAATCTCGGAGTAGATGCATCGGGTAATGTCATTACTGTTCCTACCCCTACCACTCCCAATGTAATCACTGAAGAAGTTTCTAATTCTACAGGATTCAGTTATCTTGTAAATGATCTGGCTTACACAATGATCCCAACTTCCCAACAAACCCTGAATATCCCGGCGGGTGGAAAGGCTGTGTTTATCAATTTTATGTTGGGAATAGACTATTTTACTTTCCTTGCGGGAGGTGGGGCAGCCTACTATGAAGCAAGACTATTTGTAGATAATGTTCCTACCAATGTGTATCTTATAACTCAGGAAAAAGTACAAGGAGGATCTCAGACACAATATTCGATGAGTACAGTAAAGACTTTAACTGCAGGTTCGCATACTGTTGACGTAAGAATGATCCGATCTTTCAACAATGGAGTAACATCCGGTGCTAATATGACTTGCAGAGCGATCTCAATGTCCTTCAATGCGTCGTACATTAACAATTAGAAGTCATCCATACATTGTAATGAAATTTCCCCTCACTTTTCATTACTCTTAAAAATGCAAATGTCATTATAAACTAATTTGGAATTTCCCTTTGTTTAATAATTCCTTAATTTTAGTTAGGTTATCGGAGTCTGCTCTTTTTGAGCAGGCTTTTTTGTTTTGAATTTTGCTTAAAAAGTTTTTATCTGATATTTTAAATTATATTTGAAAACTTCAGCCAGCATCAGAATAATATTCACTATTTATATTAATAAATTTAGTATAATAATAAAGAGATTGAAATGTCAAATGACAGCATGAGAGTACTATTTAAAAGCAAATAAATTCTTCTATCGTTGGAATGACAATGGGTAGATATTAAAACAAAAAACCTCCGAAATGATCGAAGGTTTTGATATTAATTTAAATAATCTAGTGCATGGCTTCACTCAAATCTATTTTCTCTTTGCTTTTTCTTTCTTTAATAAACAGAATAAACGGAATACAAACTAAGAATATTACTCCTAAATAAAGGAAAACATCCATATAAGAAAGTACTGTTGCCTGTTTCGTTACCGATAAATCGAGCATTTTGTATGCAGCATTCATCGCGGCATCGGGAGTCATTCCTTTTGCTATAAAACTACCTTTCAGAGCCTGCAGTCTTTGTTGAACCGCAAAATCATTTTCATCAAGGTGAGAAATTAAATTAAGCCTGTATTTCTGTCCTTCATTCGCAATAAACGTAGTGATCGCTGCGATTCCGAAAGAACCACCAAGCTGTCTCATCATCCCCGTGAAGGCTGCTCCCTGACCAATTTCCTGGCCTTTCAATGTACTTAATGACAACGATGTGATCGGGATAAACAAAAGTCCTAAACCGGCTCCTCTTACCATCAACATCCAGAAAAAGGCCTCTTTACTTGTATCGGGTG
>CBFGVN010000075.1:0-11414 GCA_965651845.1 uncultured Chryseobacterium sp.
TTGTGATCTCTTTTTGGCTGTACCAATTTTCCTGACATATCGATGATGGAAACTTCAGGATATTTTCTGTCAGATTCTTTTCCGATGTATAGAAACTGTGCTGTAGGATTTGGATAAATGCTTAGAGTATTATCTTTAGGATTCGTCTCTCCGGTTGCCAAGTTGCAGAAGCTATAGTTTCCGAAATTTAATTTAATGAAAGCGATATCACTTAACATTTCGCATTGATCCGGACAGTATTCTGTACAGGCATAAAAACCGTAAATTCCCGATACTGTTGCTGTATACGTGTCTCCTGTAGCTCCGGTGATGATGCAAGGATCTGTCGGTGAAGGCGGATTGCTGCCCGGAAGACATTTAAACCATGTATGTACTCCATAAACGCCTCCGAAACCGTCTTGAAGCTCTACCGATGCTCCTTCGCAAACATTATATTCGCCGTTTACTTCTTCGTATGTTCCCGGCGTGAAATTGGCCATTAAAAACGGAAGTCCGTAAGCATATCCATCCGCAAGAATTGATTGACTTTCAGCAGTACAATCACCTTGAGTAACTTCTACTTTGAAATTATACAGCATATCATCCGTCCCATTGATTGTTAATGTCTGGGAAGTTGCTCCTGAAATCGGAACCCAAGGATTAGGATTTGGGTTTTGCCAATACCATTCTTGCTTGTACCATTGGTAGCTTGCATAGGTCTGTGTCGTAGAAAGTGTTTCGCTTTCAGAATTACAAAAAACAACACTTCCGGGAAACATTGTTCCCAATCTCGGACTTGTGATTTCCGGGGTACATTGTGCTTTTAGGTTTAAAAGACTTAAAAATAAAAGACTTAAAAAGATTAGTTTTGTTTTCATATAAAAGATTTATTTGTAGTCGGTGTTGATGAGAATTGCTTAATCAAGCAACACTCTGATCCCGAATTTCAAATTGAAATTCAGTGGTTTTTCTTTGTAGACGGTATTCAGTGAGCTGTTATCATTGAAATGATAGCTTACTCCCGGCTCTGCATAGATTCCTAAGTTTTTAATCACTTTCAGCTGCAGACCGACAGCACTGTTCACAGAAACCTGAACCGGTTTTTCACTGATTTCTTCCTTAGTTTCTTCCTTCAAAATCCCGTCAACGATATATTTGGTTTTAATATCACCCGAAACGGCCTTTTCTACCAATCCGCCACCTGTAACATATCCTGTAAAAGCTCCTTTCTGGATCACATTGTAATTAACCTGAACCGGAACTCCAACGTAATGAATATTCTGCTCACTGCTGATAAAATTCGAGCTGGTTCCGGTGGTAAGCTCTGCGGAAAGTTTGGTGTAATTGATACCCGTCGCGATTCCCCATCTTTTTCCTAAACCGTGATAAACAGAAGCTCCGAAGGTAATCGGTGTCTTATGTTTGATCTTCGCATCTACTTTTTTATCCTGATTCGCAATAAGGATCGCCATTAAAGGATCATCTCCATATTCCAAGCCCCATACATCGGGAAGGCTGAGTGTCGTTCCGTTTAAAGTAGCATATCCCGGAAACTGTTCAGTTGAGTTTGAAGAAGCATTTCCTGAAAGAATACCCACCATCCAGGATTTTTTAGATTTGTTCGCTAGCTTCAATTTCTTTGTTTCTTCAAATTTTTCTTTCCACTCCTTTTCTTCCTTTGTAAGAAGCTTATATTTCTCTACCTCTTCTTCATTGTTTTTTTCTCCTTCAATGGCATCCTTGTTTTGTCCCTGAACCAGATTTTCATTACTGTCGCTTAATATATCTTCAGTTTTGTTTTCAGAAGTTTTATTATTCCAAAGATCAAGGACTGCATTTTTTGTTTTGTTTAAAATATTATCAAAATCGTTTTCTTCCAAAGCATTAATAATATTTGAATTAGCTATAATTAATTCATTTCTTTCTTTAAAAGAATTCTCAACAGCCTGTTTCTCTTTTTCAATTGATAATTTCTGATGGTAAGAAATAGCTTCATCGGTATCTGCCTTGATTTGGCCTGATGAATGCGTTGGATCTTGTGATGTGGCTTTTTTTCCATTAAAATCAATAAGTTTATCTGCAACAAAAAATATGGCCAGAGCAGCGGCAATTCCTCCCGCACGATAAAAGAATGTCTTATAATTTGTCTTTGAAACGGCTTTTTCCTGAGCTTTAAGATCATTAAACCCAACAACACCTTTCGCATCATCCTCTTTGAATAATTCGTCTTTAATATCTTCCCACAACCCATCCGGAACTTCTTCCGTATGATCTTCCATTTTACGGCGCAGATCATTTAACCAATCATTACTCATATTGCGCTGTTTTTGACATTTTATATTCTTTTATTTTCTGAGCAAGCAATGCTTTTGCTCTGTGAAATTGTGAGGCTGAAGAATTTTCTGCAATTCCCAGCGTTTCTGCAATTTCTTTGTGGCTTTTTTCCTCGAAAACATACAGATTGAAAACCGTTCTGTAGCCGTCGGGAAGAGAGCGGATCATCATCATGATCGTATTTTGTGATATTTCTTCAAAATTCGGTTCCTCTTCATTTGCTTCATCCGGAATTTCGAAATCTTCAGAAACTGTTTTAAAATCAGAATTTTGCTTAATATGTTTTAAAGATTCATTCACTACAATTCTTGTAATCCAGGCCCGCAGAGACCCGCTTCCCCGGTACTCAAAAGAATCGATCGAACGGAACATCTGTATAAAACTATTCTGCAAAACATCATGCACATCTTCCTTATCAAGAATATATCGCGAACAGACATAGCTCAGACTGCCTGAATAAACTCCGAAAAGCTCCTTCCAAGCCGCTTCTTCCTTCTGCAAAAGGCGGTGCGCCAAAATCTGCTCCTTACTTTCTTCCATGCATTAATTATGATAACATCCCAATATAAACTATTGACTTAATAATGCAAAGATAGGCAAGCCCCACGAAGAGGCTCAACCTACCTGACAAATAACCATTACTTAATTTTTAACACTAATTGGGACATCATACTTAATTGTCTGATAAGGGGTTAACTCTACTCCATCAACGGTTATTTTCTCAGCTTCCAATCCAAATCTCAAAGACCAGTCGTATCCTACAAAGAATCCTTTTTGCTTTGCTGCCAACTTCACCACCGCATTTTTTGTGACTCCGTCTACAGGAATCTGAAGTGCTAAAGTTTTTGGCTCAAACGTAAGTTCCACTAAGTTCTGACTGGTGTTTATTTTTGATGTATAATCTAATTTATATTCAACTTTTCCAATGTGCGCCAGCGCTGTGTCTGCCTTTACCGGATCTGCTATTATAGTTTTTACAATCTCTCTTACGGGGAAATCCTTAAAAGTGATGATTGTATCTTTTGCCTTAAACTCAATGATCTTTTCATTGAATTTGTTTCCCTGTGATGTTACCAACCTTGCTTTATAACTTCCGTCCACATCACTCAATTTCACCGGAATCGGCTCGTACCTTTCGTCGTTGCAGGACGTTAAAGAAAATCCTAAAAACGCAATCATTGCAACTACCAGAGATTTAAGTACTGTTAATTTCTTCATTAATTTTGATTTTTGACATTAAACATTATTCCTTGAGTACTCATTTATATAAATCACGTTTTTGGAGAATCTTGCACGGTAATTTTTAAAAAGTTCAAAAAAAATTCATAACTAGTTGATTTTAAAAAGAAAAAAATTCATTTAATTAAAAGCGTTTCTCTTTTAAGATTTATAATTTCTAATAAATTAAAAAATATTTAACCGTTGGAAATCGCAAATACACAAAGTTTTTTCCATTTTTCCGGTTTTTAAGACGCAAGAAAATCAAAGATTTTCCCAAAAATTCAGTACTAAAAAGAATGAAATTGTATCTATGATAAAATCTTTGCACCATAAAGTAGTATTTAAGGTAAAATTTGCGCCTTTGCGATTTCCAACTTTAAATTTTAATACATTTGTCAAAACATATTTTGAGATGAATTTCGAACAGATCAATCTGCACCTGGATGCCTATAAAGAACACGACCAAATCATTGATGCAGCAGAATATTTAATTCGTTCATTCGAACTGGAGCATGAAAACTTTGCAGGATTCGGCTTCAGGGAAGAACTTTCCCCTAATTCGATGCTATTAACGGCAGAAGGAGAACTGGGAGGTCCTCAAAAGGTAATGATCCCTAAAAACTTATTCGATTTTGATCTGAATTTGGTCTTAAACATGGTTGCCCATGAAATGCTTCATGTAAGGCAAAAAGCTCCGGGACAAGTCATTGAAGACAAGAATGAGAGAGAATTTCAGGCCTATTACGAAATGCTTTTTCATAAAGTTTTTCCACAAATCCCGGATGTGGCGGATTTTCATAGAAAGTTTTTCGGAAACAAGGCTTTGGAATATTACAGAAGAATGGGTGAAGGCTCCGATTTGCAACACCAATATGCAGAACAGAAAAAAGAAGTAGAACAATTAATCAATTCATTATCATGACCATAAAGCCGGAAATCTCCTGGGCAGACTTTGAAAAAATAGACATTCGATGCGGAACAATTATATCCGTGAACGATTTTGAAAAAGCCAGAAATCCGTCCTATCAATTAGAAATAGACTTTGGAGATTTGGGCATTAAAAAATCATCGGCACAAATCACTACATTATATCAGAAAGAAGATCTGGTCGGAATGCAGATTTTAGCTGTTGTAAATTTTCCGAAGAAGCAGATCGCCAATTTTTTCAGTGAATGCCTTGTTTTAGGTGTTTATGGTGAGGATAAAAAAGACGTTACACTTTTAACACCCTCGTTGCCGGCAAAGAACGGAATGCAGGTTGGTTGAAATTTATAAAAAAACAAATGATACAAAACATTCCTTTAGAAAGGATCTTATTCCTTGATATCGAAACTGTTCCAGCCTTTGGAACATGGCAGGAAATGTCTGAAACAGAGCAAATGCTTTGGGACAAAAAAACAAAATTTCAGAGAAAAGAAGAAATTTCCGCAGAAGAATTTTACCCCGAAAGAGCCGGAATTATGGCCGAGTTTGGAAAGATTATCTGCATCACGATCGGAATGCTTGAAAAAAACGATACTTTAAAAATAAAGAGTTTTGCTGACGATGATGAGAAAAAAATGTTGTTGGAATTTGGAGAAATCTTTAACAGTCCGAGACTTCGAGATGTGATTCTTTGTGCCCACAACGGAAAAGAATTTGACTTCCCGTGGATCGCCAGAAGGTTCTTAATCAATGGAATGCAGCCTCCGACCCCGTTTCAGATGTTTGGAAAAAAACCTTGGGAAATTCCGCATATCGACACGATGGAACTTTGGAAATTCGGAGATTATAAAAGTTTTGTTTCTTTAGAATTACTGGCGCATCTTTTCGGGATTCCTACTCCGAAAGACGATATCGACGGCTCAATGGTTTCATCAATCTACTACATAGAAAAAGACTTGCAAAGAATAGTTGACTATTGTGAAAAAGATGTCTTAACTTTGGCAAATATTTTCCGGCGAATGCGTCAGGAAGATTTGTTGAAAAGGTATATCAATTTAGATTAAAAAATGAAATTTACAGACGATCAGATTGCTGACATAGGTGAAGAAATCATCCGTGTCTTAAAAACCGTTTATGACCCTGAAATTCCGGTAGATATCTACGAATTGGGTTTGGTTTATGATGTTCAGATTTCCGACGATGCGGATGTTAAAATTATCATGACACTTACCACTCCGAACTGCCCTGTTGCTGAAACTCTTCCTCAGGAAGTGAAAGATAAGGTGGCAGAAGTAGAACATGTGAAAAGTGTTGATTTAGAGCTTACTTTCGAGCCAAGCTGGAACAAGGATATGATGAGTGAAGAGGCAAAATTTGAACTGGGAATGCTTTAATTTTGCATTAAAATAAATTAAGGCTGTCATTTTTGGCAGCCTTTTATTTTGATTTATCTAACGCTAGATTTCTCTTGCAATTTCTTTTTCTTCCCTCCTGCTCCATTCACTCCAAGAGCCTACATATAAATTCGGAATGGGAAACCCTGCGTAATCCAATGCTAAAATCGTGTGACAAGCCGTCACTCCCGAACCACAATGAATGATAAGATTTTGTGGTTTATCCTGTAAAAATTTTGAATATTTTTCTTTTAAAACTTCCGGAGAAAGAAAATTTCCATTTTCATCAAGGTTTTCGGAAAAAGGAATATTGATTGCTCCCGGAATGTGTCCGGCAACCAAATCAATCGGTTCAGACTCCCCTTTGTAACGGTAAGCATCTCTCACATCAATTACAGTTGAAAAATGGTTTATCAATTCATTTTCAACACGTTCCAATGTTAAAGTTGGAAGAAGCCATTTTTCTTTTTTTATTAATTCCGATTTCTCGAAAGTTTCTTCTCCTAATGAAAATTCCATATCTTCTTTTTCAGCATTTTGGAATCCTCCGTTTAAAACCTGAACATTATTCAAGCCAAAAGATTTCAGCATCCACCAAGCTCTTGCGGCTGCATTTGAACCATTTTTATCATCGTAAACGACAACATGAGAATCTTCCGAAATCCCAAGTTTTGATACCGTTTCTGCAAATTTTTCAACACTTGGAAGCGGATGTCTTCCTCCAAAAGCCGCATCTTCTCCAATTTCTGCCAGATCCTTATCCAAATCGATGAATTTTGCCCCTTTTATATGCTTATTCAAATAATTTTGATACACGTCTTTTCCAACTCTTGCATCAAGGATGATGAGATTTTCTGATGGGAGATTTTTTAATTCTGATGGGGAGATTATGGGCTTCATATTATTATTTTTTCCGGTTTGGTTTATGATTTGGCTAAAGCCTATTTTGATTGTGAATAATGAAACGGGCTAAAGCCCGCTTCTATTGATGTTTTAGTTATTAAAATTAGTGTTATATCGTCAGGTCGAGCTTGTCGAATCCTTTTATATAAATCCTTCGGCAGGCTCAGGATGACATCGCTAATACCAACTGAATATTATTTAAAAATGAAAAATATCTTTTGCTTTGTTATAAGAGCTTTCGAAGTTTAAAAGATTCAATTTGTGATCAATTTTTTCTACGCTCATGAAGTTGATGACCTGCTCCGTCGGCATATTCCCGACCAAATCGTCTTTTGCCATAGGACATCCTCCGATCCCTTTGATGGCGCTGTCGAATCTCCTGCAGCCTTTATCATAAGCTGCTTTTAATTTTGAGTAAGAATCTTCATAACGGTTATGAAAATGTCCCCCGAAATTGATTTCAGGGTATTTTGAAGGTATTTTTTCGAATAAAAGAGCAATTGTTTCCGGCGTCGCAACTCCTGTAGTATCAGACAATAAGATATCTTTAATTCCAATTTCTGAAAATCTTTGTGCCCAGAAATCCACATCTTCCCATTTCCACATTTCTCCGTAAGGATTTCCGAAAGCCATTGAGAAATAAATATTCAATTGTCGCCCTTCATGTTTTACAAGCTCTTGCATTTTGATAATCTCCAGAAAAGCTTCATCCTGACTTTTGTTGGTATTCCTGTGCTGGAAGGTTTCAGAGATAGAAAACGGAAACCCGAGAATATCCACCGACTGATGTTTAAGAGCCTTTTCGGCTCCCCTGTAATTTCCGATAATTGCAGAAACTTTTGTATTTGATCTGGATTTATCAATGTTTTCGGCAACCTTATCAGAGTCTGCCATTTGGGGGATCGCTTTTGGAGATACAAAACTAAGACAATCCAATACATCAAAACCAACATCCATCAAAGAGTTGATATAATCTATTTTTTTATCTGTAGGGATAAATTCTCCCCAACCCTGCATTGCATCACGCGGACATTCAGTAAGAAACATTTTACTTTTAGATTTTCTCAAATATAATAAAACTAAACAATTTCGAATACGGCACCTACAAATCTAACATTATTTTGATTCTCAAATGTTTATATCTGATTTAAAATTTCAATACATTATATTCAATTACAAATAAATTATTCTGAGTATGGAATTTGTTAACTTTGCTGGAAATTTATACTAATAATGAGTGCAATAGAATTCAACCAATTGTGGAAAGAAAAGTTACTGAACCGTTTTATTAATTATGTCAAAATATATTCAACGAGTGACGCGGAAAGCGAAACGACTCCTTCTACGGAAAGACAGTGGGACATCGCAAAATATATCACTGAAGAATTGAGAACGATCGGTCTTGAAAATGTATCAATAGACGACAATGGTTATATCATGGGATATGTTCCTTCAAACCTTGAAAATGATGACAAACCGACAATTGGATTTATTTCGCATTACGATACTTCGCCGGATTTCAGCGGAGAAAATGTAAAGCCTCAGGTTTGGGAAAATTATGACGGAAATGATTTGGTTTTAAATCAAACAACAGGATTTACTTTATCACCTTCAAAATTTGAAAGTTTAAAAAAATATATTGGTCAGACTTTAATTACAACTGACGGAAATACGCTTCTTGGCGCAGACGATAAAGCAGGTTGTGCGGAAATTGTAACAGCGGCGGAATTTTTAATTGCTCATCCGGAAATCAAACACGGAAGAATTGCCGTAGGATTTACTCCTGATGAAGAAATCGGAAGAGGTGCACATAAATTTGACGTTGCTAAATTCGGGGCAGAATTTGCTTACACAATGGATGGTGGAGAAGTCGGAGAACTTGAATATGAAAACTTCAATGCAGCAGGAGCTGTTGTAAAAATCCACGGATTGAGTGTTCACCCGGGATATGCCTATGGAAAAATGGTAAATGCAGCTTTACTGGCTTCTGAATTTGCTCAAATGCTTCCTGCTAATGAAACTCCGGCAACGACGAAAGGTTTCGACGGCTTTTATCATTTAATGGATCTTAATGCAGATATTTCCGAAGCTAAATTGCAATATATCATCCGTGACCATAATGCGGAAAAATTTGAGGCAAGAAAGAAATTCATGGAAGAAAAAATTGCTGAGTTTAATCAAAAACACGGCGCCGGAACCGCAGAAATTGAAATTAAAGAGCAATACAGAAACATGAAGCAGCAGTTTGAGGGGAAAATGCACATCATAGATCTTGCAGCTCAAGCAATGAAGGAAGCAGGTATTGAACCAAAGATCAAGGCGATCAGAGGAGGAACTGATGGTGCACAATTATCTTACATGGGACTTCCTTGTCCGAATATTTTTGCGGGAGGAATCAATTTCCACGGACCTTATGAGTATGTAGCGTTGGAGAGCATGGAGAAGGCGACGGAGGTAATTATTAATATTGTGAAAGCGTAGGTAACTACTATTTATATCACTAAAAGACTGTCTTTGAGGCAGTCTTTCTTATTTACTATATATCTGAGTCTGAAAATTGATACACATTATAAGCTAGCGATCGCCCCTTCCCATCCACATTCGTAAAGCCTTAAAAATTAAATAATTACAACTCATCCTGCAGTTTTAAAAATTAATGGTCTGATTTTTGAAAACTATTAAACAAAAAATTTCAAAAATGAAAAAGAGATTATATTCAACGGCAGTGGTTCTTTTATTTGGAATCGGTATATCTGCACAAAAAACCGATTCAGCAGTAAAGCAAGAGATAAAAAAAGATGCTAAAAAAGTAGAAACAGCCGTTAAAGATGGCGCAGAATGGACTGGCAAAACTGCTGAAAAAGGTTATGATGCCACAAAAAAAGGTGTCAAAAACGCAGTAAAATGGACTAAGAAAACAGCTAAAAAAGGAGCAAAAGCTGTAGATAGAACCTACCAAGATGTAAAAACAGATATTAAGAAAGATTAATAACAGAAAAAATTTATATCGTTCAGCGAATCAACCTTGTCAAAGTTTTAAACTTTGACAAAGTTTTTTATTTATTTTTAAATTCAAAAACTCTTTTTCTTAAATTTTCGATCAGGATCTTTTTCAACAGCATTAATAAACCTTTTCTCGCAGGCTCCAAATTCCATAAAGTTCTTTATTCCTTCTTTTAAAGTCATATGATTTGGACCACTTACTTTATTTAATTCATAAGTTCCATCATCCTCCCAAAAGCAGACAGGGCAGATTTCGTAACCTCCTCTTTCGTGAATTGTTAAATATCCACAACAACAACATTGAATCTCACTCTTATCGCTTTTCATAAAATGAAATCAATCTTTTTGCTGATTGCCCAAAAAAGCATCCCAACCCTGCGCTGTCAAAGCCACCAATTGATTAGAACCTCTTGCTACCATAAAATTTCCTTCCTCTTTTGCCACTGCATGCCCGATAATGGTAAAATCCGGATGGTTTTTAATTTTATCAAAATCATTCGGAGAAATGGTGAACAATAATTCATAATCTTCGCCGCCACTTAAAGCTGCCATAACCGGATTTAAATTAAAATCATCCGCCGTCGTAATGGTCAGATTATCCATCGGGATTTTCTCTTCATACAATCTGAAACCTACTTTAGACTGGTCAGAAAGATGAAGAGTTTCAGAAGCCAGACCGTCTGAAATATCAATCATAGAAGTCGGTTTAATATCCAATTGTTCTAAAATTCCTTTTACATCCGTTCTCGCTTCAGGTTTTAATTGTCTTTCCAGAATATAGTCGTATCCTTCCATTTCAGGCTGCATATTCGGGTCGGCCAGGAAAACGGCGTGCTCTCTTTCCAAAATCTGAAGACCCATATAAGCCCCTCCCAAATCTCCTGAAACAACAAGAAGATCATTTGATTTTGCTCCGCTTCTTTTTACAATACTTTCGTCGTTTTCGATTCCGATTGCTGTGATGCTCATGACAAGTCCTGCATTTGAGCTTGTCGTGTCGC
This sequence comes from uncultured Chryseobacterium sp., assembly GCA_965651845.1. Taxonomy (GTDB): domain Bacteria; phylum Bacteroidota; class Bacteroidia; order Flavobacteriales; family Weeksellaceae; genus Chryseobacterium. Next base: position 10,760 of record CBFGVN010000075.1, read on the forward strand.
CGCCGATCAGATCAACTTTATATCTTGCACAAGCCGCCTGAATTCCGGAATAAATTTCTTCCAGAGCTTCCACCGGAAAACGGTTGGAAACAGCCAAGGAAACCAAAATCTGCGTGGGCGTCGCATTCATTGCTGCAATATCGCTAAGATTCACAACAACAGCTTTATACCCCAAATGTTTCAACGGAACATATCCTAAATTGAAATGAACACCTTCTGCCAAAACATCCGTTGTAAGGACAACTTTTTTGCTTCCGGGATTAATGACCGCTGCATCATCTCCCACTCCAAGCTCCGAAGACTCGTTGGATAAAGGAAAATGCTCTGTCAAGTGTTTTATTAATCCAAATTCTCCTAATCTAGAGATCGGTGTTAATTCTGGTTCTTTATCTTCAAACATAAATTTAATTATAAGTAATGAGTAATTGGTAATAAGTAATGTTTAAGCCGCAAATAACCTTGAACTCCAAACATTAAACTTTAAACAAGTTCTGCCGGATCAATATTTTCCGGACGGAAAGGTAGTTTTTTAAAATCTTCTCTCGTCAAAATTACTGTATCCGGTCTTTTATATTTATTAATCGCTTCTACCACATCATCCGGCGGAGTTGTCATTTTCCTCAACATCGTATCGATCCAGACTCCTGTTGCCTCT
>CBFGVN010000076.1:0-11332 GCA_965651845.1 uncultured Chryseobacterium sp.
GAAATATTAACAAAAAACTCTACTTTTGAGTGTTACTAAAAAGGGGAAGATTACAGTTGGTATAACCTTGACCTACCCAATAGTTGGGCAAATTGATGCTCTGTAAGAAGGCTGTGAGATAAGGATTTCATGACCTCTAGGTGGCTTTGTGCATTGTAATTCTGAATAACATTGGTCACCTTCTCCTGTAATTCATGATAATTTCCCACTCTCATTTCTTCAACAAAACCATCAGAACTTACACAAAGGTTACAACACACCTTATTTTGAAAGCCAATGAAGAACTTAAATTTTTCAAAAGTTTTCTTGTTGTATAAGTTCTCCAGGTTGTAGCTTCTTACTCCACCTAAAGTAAGAGCCAGCTCATTACCATTAATAGTATCTACAATAGATGGTATTTGAACAATGAATGCCATTCTTTCATAATAGATAGTTTTTTCATGGTCTAATAAATCCTTAGCACTTTTGTAGATGGCATCAGGAGTCCTGCCCTTGATTTGGTGTGATACCCTAATTTCAGGGTTACTAATACTGTGGTGGGGAAACATTTTCATGACTGTATTAGTAACAATATCTATAAACTCTTGGTGTGCAATGGTCTTTTCATTATCCTTACTGAATACAGGAATAATACAGTCACTTTTAAGGTGGCTCAAATCTACCTGCAAGGTGTTGGCTTCAATGAATGGTTTATGAACATAGTCAGAGACTGTTGCATCAGTAGTAGGACTGATTGTATTAGAAATCAAAAGAGGTTGAACACTTCTTGACTCAACCTCCTTTATTTCATTCATTCTGCTTGGGTAAAACACCTCTGCATCTTGGATATTTACATCCTCCAGGTTAAGGTGACTGCTTCTTTGAACATTGTGCAGTTCCATTACTGCTGTATTATCTGTATACTCCATTGGTTGAAAAGTTTTGGGGATTTGACAATTTGATTAGAAATGATTTTCTTGCTTCATATTCAGGTTTTAATTCTTCCTGGTATTCAGGATATTGTTTGTAGAGTGCTAAAAGGTCACTAATTGTATTACAGTCTCCAATTTTACTAATTAACTGACCTATCTCAGTAGGGTCCAGGTAACTTTGTTTAGGAGCAGATGAGGTTACCTGGGCTGGGTTAATAGCTCCTGCATTACACCAGTCAAGAATCATTTTACCAGTTTGAGAAGTTATCAGAAACTCAGGTTTGTTCATAAATAGTCCAGTTCTGTCCTTACTTGCTTTAGCCAAATGATTATCATTGACTAACTCGAAATTGATAGTAAGTTCATATTCAAAGCCATCTCTGGTGATTTCCTTGGTTCCATGTTTTACAACTTTAGTTTTACCATTAGAACCAATATCTAAAGAATAATCCATCTTTCTTCTGGTAGTGGTAATGATATGACAGCTTGATTGCAGAATTTTATTAATGAATGCCTGATGTCTTGGGGTTACATTTGCCCAGTCCTGAAATCTGCCACCTAGTTTCTCATGAATTTCCAAACATCCACCTGAACCATTCCATTCATGACTGGCAGAATCTATTATAATTACTTCTATTCCTGACTTTTCACACAATTCAATGGCTTGTATGTACCTTTCAGGACTGTAAGGAGCTTGTAAGTCCAGAACATTATAGTTGCCCAGGTCAGAATACAGGGAAGCTGAAGAGTTTTCTGTGTCTATGACTGCTATTTTACTCCAATCCTGTGTCATTCCATAGGCTAATAATAGTGCTGATTTGGTCTTGCCAAATCCACTAGCTCCTGATAATCCTAATCTGAGCTTTACTTGTTGTCTTTGTGATTGTTTTAATTGCATAATGATTAATTTAAAAGGTTAATATTTACTCTTAAGAGTGTTGTTTAATTGTCAATGGTTGATGTTAAAAATAGATTGATAGCTTAATCCTATTGATAGGGGAATACACATTCAGGACAAAAAGCCATTAGAGGAAATCCTCAAATAAAAGATATTACATTATCTTTAACCATATCTTTTATTGGGGGAAATCCTCCATTGGGGAAAGGTGTCTGTTATTTTCTTTTCCTGCCTGTCTTTTTTTCTAATCCAGGTTTAAGATATTTTTGAATATCCCTGTGTCCTGGAAAAATAAAATCCTCTTCATCTTTTTCTCCAAACATTTTGGGAAGTATTTCAATAACTTTTTCAGGATGCAGAAAGAAGTAGTTAACTTGCTGTGGCTTTCCTTCAAAACTTCTTGTTTTCTTTTCAACAGAAATAATTCCCAGTTCTTTAAATCTGGTGATTATTTTTTCTGCTCTGTCTTTTTTTATCCCCAGCTCTATAAAGATTCTTTCTTTAGACCAATAAAATGAGGTAAAGTCTGATTTTCTGTATTTAATGAGTAATGCTTCAAAAAAGACTCTTTCATCACAAACAAAGAAATTACTGTCATACTTGATAAAGGTTAGAAATCTTGTTCCAAAGATTGTATCATAATCTATCATATAATTCTCAAATGCAGAGTAATCATAGACATTCATATTGACTACAATCTTGTCAAAAGGGGTTAATGATGGTGTGTTATTTTCAACAGCCATACTGCCATCTTCTGTAACTTTTACTAAAATGTACTTTGGATTTTTGTTTTCTTGGAAATTTTCTTCAAGAGTAATGTCGTGATTGTAGAGTTCTATTTTTGCAGACCTCTCTTCAAAATCTTCACTATATTCTCCAGGTAACTTCTGAGAAGGAAGATTACTTTCAATCCCATTTTCTTTATGAAAATTCTCTTCTAAAGGGAATTCATTCATAATATTAATGAGTTAAAAATTTGTAAAAATTGAAATTAAGAATTTTCTTAATTTTATTGCATAAGGGTATTTCTATTTTTTCAGATTAAGTTTAATCTTAATTTATAAATCTAATAATGTTCTGTTGGCTCTATCCAGTTCTTCATCATCAAAATCTTTTAGATAGGTCATAGTTATTTGTACATTAGAATGCCCCATCAGTTCAGAAATCAAATCTGTACTTGTTCCTTTCTTTTTAAGGATGGTTGCAAAACTGTGTCTGGCTACATAAGAGGTTACATGAGATTCAACACCTGCAATTTTGGCTATCTCTCCTAATTTTCTGTTGTAACGTCCCAATACCTTATGTTTTCTGTATTCAATCTGTTTGGGTGTCATATCATCACTTAACAATATTGGGAACACATAAGAGGTATTCTGGGTTTTATCTTTGTAAAAATCAATTATTTCCTGTGCTTTATCGACAATTTCTATATTAAACCTGCCTTTAGTTTTGGCTCTGGTATAGTATATTCTGTCATTAACTATATGTGATTTTTTAAGATACATCATGTCTACAAAGTTCATTCCTCTTGTATAAAATGAGAACATAAAGTAATTGTATGCTTCCATAAGATGGGGAAACTGTGATAAATCAACATCTTTCAACTTTTTAAAATCTTCTACTGTTAATGCTCTCTTATTGGGTTTTGCTTTGAGTTTGGAAACTTTGTAATATTTAAAAGGATATATGTCCTGTGATATGATTTTTCTATTAATAGCTTTATTGAATATTGCTCTGATTTGTCTCATCTTAAAAGCCATTCCTCCATTTTCATTTCCTCGTGAACGCATATAGACCTCATATTTTTCGAGTAATTCTGGGGTAAGCTCTTTGAACTTAAGCAATGTATTACCTGAATGATTATTGTTTATAAATTTTTCCAGGGATTCTTTGGCTTCTCTGTAGGCTCTTGCATTTCCTAATCTGTCTGACTGTTCCATTTCTTTAATAATCTCTTCTGTGAAGTCAAAAAAGCTGTCATTGGTTTCTGGTATTCCCCTGAATTTTCTTTCAAAATCTTCTAAGGTAAAATCTTCATCATCAAGCTGAAAATTTCTGATTATACTTAATGCTTCATGTTTCTGTTTTACAATAAATCCATTTTCTATTTTTAGGTTGGGGTGTGGTTTTGTAAACTGTTCATTGATAAAATGTTCTTTAAGACCTTTTAAACCTAAAGAAATCTCTTTTTTCTTTCTATTTTTTGTTATGCGCAAATAGACCAGGTATTGACTGCTATTAGACAATGGTTTACTGCCCATAACAACTTTTATAGTTGCCTGGTTATTCATTTTTCTAAATTTAATTGGTGCTGATAAAAGCCTGCCTGGACATAGACAGGCTTAGGAAAGTTTAATTTTCTTTTAGAATTTTAAGATTGTTCTCTTAAATCTGAATTATTAAGACTGTATAGAAAATGTTCAAAATAAATTTTTACTATTTCCAAACAATTCTCAAAATCTGCATCACTACAGATTAATTTTTTATTGTATTCTAATCCTCCTTAGAATAATCTTAATGTAGAAATTATCATGCATAATTTAATCAAAATTAATCCTATATCCTTCATTAAGTTTTCGAAATTGAAATGTTGATTTGTAAAGAAAAAAGCAAATTCATTTTCAAAATATTGATTATAATACCTTTTTTGATCTTCTGTTAAGCTAAATTCAATATTATAATCTCTAGAATAAATATCATTTAAAACTAATGAATAATAATAAAATGCATAATCTTTCTTAGGATCAAAAAAATCTGCTAGCTCAGTTCCTCCATCATAAAAATAATTAATAAATTGACAGAACATTCCCTTTTCAGAATAAGATAGAGAATCAAATTTTTCTGTAGAACTAATTATAATTGTAGAAAGTTGGGGCTTTAAATTTTTAGATAGTAAATTTTGTGACTCTAAAAAATCTGAAACATTATAATCATCTTCGCTAATAGTAATTGAACATTTACTCCAATCATAATAAAATTTGTTACTTACTAGATCTGGATCAGACTCCAATATTAGTAGACCTTTCTCAGTCTTATTTACAAAGCTTTTTAAATTTGCAATATCCTTATTGTTTTTAACAACTTTCAATTTAAAATCAGTTTTCTTAATATCAATTACTTCTGCCAACATTGTTGATTTTGCAACAATATTTTTGCTTATTAAATTTGAAACTTTAATAATTGTAGATAAATTACTATAGACAGTATTTGATTCATATTCTCCATGTACAAATGGTAATAAACTACTAATAACTCCTAATGATGATGTAAGAACTACATCTCTTTCTCCTTTTGAAAATTTTTCAGTTATTTCCTCAAGCATTGTGGGTAGGTTATTATAAACTTTGTCTGGAATTAATGGTAATGAAGCTTTCTTTTTCATTTTAATTTGGGGTTTAAATTTCTTTGTAAACTTTCAATAGACTTCACTTCATTCTGCATCATCCAGTTCTCCAAATCTTCTTTTTTAAAGTAGATTTTACCATTATTAGGCTTGAAGAAGCTGATTCTGCCTTCTGATGTCAATTTATACAAGAATGACTTGCTGACATCCATAAATTCAATGGATTCTTTGAAACTCAAAATTTCTTTTTCAATGTTTTTCATTGCTTTAAATTTTTGTTGTGACAAAGGTAAAAGCATAAAAAAATCCACTTCTCAAATGGTAAGAAGTGGATAATATACGAGTAATATTACTTGATATTACTGTGGTCTATTCTGTAGTTTGGTAAAGAAATCTAACAGTTCTTGTGATAAGGTTATTTTTGATTTTTTATTGGTGGTTTTGTACCTATGATAATTACTAACTTTCAGAATAGTATTATTTGATGTAGTAAAAAAGCATGCGAGGTATATGTTTTTTATTGTTCCTTTTTCCAATATTGGTAATAAATTTCTGATGTATTCTACCATTTCTGCTGTTGAACACTTAAACACTATATTTTTATTACTGTCACCTGATAGTACATTAAAGAAATCATCTACATCTAAATTTTCATATTCAATATAATCATCAATACTTAAATTATACAGTTCAGTAATATCAGATTTTCTAAGTCCTCCTTTTAACCTTAGATATGGATTAGCTTTTTGATTAGCAACAAAGGGAGCAATAGAAATTTCAAAATTATACTTGGTCTGGAAAAAATCAATCAGCTTGTTTATATATTTTTTAGTGAAACCATAGGCGTCTAATCTTAATATATTTCTTAAGGATTTTTCAACATAGTCTTTAAAGCCTTTGATTTCTTCTTTAATATAAACTTCTTCCATTAGAATTTTAGCTTTCTCAAACAGTGCTTCAATATTTCTTTCAAAGTTAGACAGCCAAGATGAACAACTATCATTTGGAAGATGCAGAATAATATCATTTCCTCTTTCTTCAATATGAATATCATTAAACTTAGACCCATACTTGTAATAAGATTCTGTAAAGTTGATTTGAGAGTTTTTTATACCTTCAAGAGTAAAGCAATTTTCAATTTCTTTGAAAAATAACAGTTTATTATCAGTCATAGTCAAAATTACAAATGTTTCACCTATGTTTCACCCAACAAAACAAAAAAGCACCTACATTTCCGTAAGTGCTTGATTTAAAAAGTGGTCCCACCTGGGCTCGAACCAGGGACCACCTGATTATGAGTCAGGTGCTCTAACCAACTGAGCTATAGGACCTCAAAATTTGGTTAAATTTTGTGATTGCAAAAATAGTAAAATTTCTTTCACCACAAAATTTTTTTATACCTTTTCTTGGCAAAGTTCTACCAGTACGCCGTTTGTAGATTTTGGATGAAGGAATACAACCAATTTATTATCAGCACCTTCTTTCGGTTCTTCTGAGATAAACTGAAATCCTTCTTTTTTTAATCTTTTTATTTCTTCAATGATATTTTCAACGCCAAAAGCCAAATGATGGATGCCTTCTCCCTTTTTTTCAATAAATTTTGAGATCGGACTCTCTTCCCGGCTGGCTTCCAGAAGTTCTATTTTGCTTTCTCCGGCAGCATAAAATGAAGTAACTACCCCTTCCCTTTCTACACTTTCCTTTTTATAAGATTCTTTTCCTAAAAGTTTCGCAAAAAGCTCATCCGAAATGCCCAAAGATTTCACGGCAATGCCGATATGTTCTAATTTCATACAATAATTCAATAAATTAAGTCGTAAATTTGATACACACACCAAATTTCAAAGTATCAATTCAAACAAAAGTACTAAATTTGCACAAATTATGGAAAGTAACAGACAAAGAAAAGTAGCTCAGATTATACAGGAAGACTTCGCAGAGCTTTTCCGCAAACAGGCTGCAGAAAGCAAACAAAGCATTTTAGTGACAGTTTCGGATGTAAAAGTAACTGCAGATCTTGGTATTGCCAAAATTTACTTAAGCATATTTCCACAGGAATTCCGTGCTGCTGTGATGAAAGAAATTGAAGAAAATAAAACCCAATACAGAAATTTCATCGGCCAGAAAATGGCAAAGCAGGTTCGTGTGATTCCTAATCTTAACTTTTACTTAGATACTTCTCTTGATGATGTCGAAAAAATAGAAAGAGAACTAAGAGGAGAAGGCGACAATCCTATTTTATAAAAAATTTTGAAGAACATTGCATTTTATATAGCTTCAAGGTACCTTTTAGCCAAAAAAGGCAGTACGGCCGTTACGTTTATTACGTGGCTGGCTGTAGGTGCTATGATGGTAGCCGTGACTGCAATGTTTGTCATTATTTCCGTATTCTCGGGTCTTGAAGATCTTAATAAAGATCTGATTTCCAATCTTCATGCAGATCTTACCATTAAAAGTTCTACGGGAAAAACACTGAAAGATTTTAATAAAATTAATACTGTTTTAAAAAGCAATAAAGAAATCCGTCATTTTTCCAGAGTTATTGAAGAAAAGGTTTATATTAATTTCAACGGAAAAGGCGACATCGCTTACCTGCGAGGTGTTGATTCTGCGTATACAAAGGTAAATCCTATTGATAAAGATGTTTTCTACGGAGCGTATCCAAGCTTCAAATATTCTAATGAAGTTTTGATGGAAAACTCTTTAGACAACAGATTATCAATTCCGGTGGCTTCCAATACAGACTATGCGACGATTTTCATGCCGAAACCGGGAACCGGAATTATCAATAAAGAAGAAGATATTTATAACAAAAAAGACGTTCTTATTACGGGAGTTTTTCCGGGGAAAGATCAATTGGATAATTACATCATTTCTCCGATAGAGCTTACGGAAGAGCTATTAAATTTACCGAAACATTCTGCCTATCAAATTGTTGTAAAACTTAAAAATCCCGACAACACAGATTCTGTAAAACAGCAGCTTCTTTCATCGTTGGGGAAAAACATTGAAATAAAAACCAAAGAAGAAGAAAATGCAGCATTCTGGAAAATGATTAATACCGAAAAGTTATTCATTTATCTGATTTTTGCGTTGGTAATTTTTATTACGACTTTTAATTTGGCGGGAGCGATTATTATTTTACAGCTAGATAAAAAAGAACAGGCAAAATCGTTGATTTCACTGGGCTTTCCTTTGAGTCATTTAAGAAGAATTTATTTCTATACGGGAGTTCTTATCGTAGTTTCCGGAATCATCTCCGGGCTCATCCTAGGAACGACACTTTGCTATTTCCAACAGTACACAGAATTTTTCAAGGCCAATGAAACCTTGCCTTTCCCTGTAAAAATTGTCGGTAAAAATTATTTTATCGTGGCCGTTACCGCTTCCCTATTTGGGTTCATCATTTCTTGGGTATTTTCAAAAATAAGTAAAGAGTATATTACTAAAAATTAACACGATACGCGTTCATTTTTTTGTACCTTTACGCCCCAATTTTTAAAAATGAAACGAACTTTACTCTCTTTTTTAATGAGTTTTGCCTTTATCAGTGCATTTGCTCAGATTCCTACAGGATATTATGATGGTACATCAGGTCTTACCGGAGCGTCTTTAAAAACTAAACTTAACCAAATTATTACGAATGGTCACGTCGACCATGGATATGGTGGTTTATGGATCGGCTATCAAACCACAGATATTGATAAATTCTACGAAAACGATAATACTGTTTTAGACATTTACTCTGAAAATCCCAACGGAGCAGATCCTTACAATTACGTTCCAGGCTCAAATCAATGTGGAAATTACAATAATGAAGGAGATTGCTACAACAGAGAACATATCGTTCCCCAAAGTTTATTTAATGAACAACCCCCGATGGTTTCCGATATTCATTTTATCCGCCCAACAGATGGAAAAGTAAACGGAATGAGATCAAACTATCCTTTCGGAAAAGTAAGCACGGCTTCTTTTAACTCTCAAAACGGATCAAAACTTGGAAACTCCGCTTCTCCGGGATATTCGGGAACTGTTTTTGAGCCGATCGATGCCTTCAAGGGTGATGTTGCCAGAATGATTTTCTATTTTGTAACAAGATATGAAAATCAGCTTTCAGGCTTCTCAACAGGAAACATGCTTGGAGGTTCTGCTTTTCCTGGGCTTCAAACCTGGGAACTTAATCAACTTTTGGCTTGGAACACATTAGATCCTGTTTCTCCTGCTGAAATTGAAAGAAATAATAAATCTTACACTTATCAGGGGAACAGAAACCCATATATCGATCATCCGGAATATGTAAGTCAAATCTGGGGGACCCCTACTGCCGATACACAAGCTCCTACTGCTCCTACAAATTTAGTGACAAGTAACCCTTCTTCCAATTCAATTTCTTTAAGCTGGACAGCTTCTACTGACAATGTAGGCGTTGCAGGTTATGATATTTATAAGGATAGTGTTTTCTACACAACAGTTTCAGGAACTACGGCAACGGTTTCTGGATTAAACCCTTCTACAACCTATAATTTCTATATAATTGCTAAAGATGCAGCAGGAAATCCTTCAACATCAAGCAACACAGCACAAGGAACTACTCTTGCAGGCGGACAACCTGGCGGAACTTGTGGAACAGAGACATTTGAAACAATTCCTAATAGTGGAAACGGATACGGGCTAAGAACATGGACTAATGGAGGAATTACATGGAATGCCACAGATGCAAGAACAGACCAAACTATTAATAATAAAGCCATTACTCTAAGATCCGGAAATTTAACCAGCTCTTCAGCTTCAGGAGGTATCCAAAGCCTTACTGTGACAACTTCTTTAAAATTCGGAAGTGGCGCAGGGGTTTTAAATGTCGAAATAAACGGTGTTCAGGTAGGTACGATTCCTTATAGCTCAACAACAAATGAAATAACAACCACTACAATTAACAATATTAATGTATCCGGAAATATAATTATCAAAATCACAAATCCTACGACAGGTACAAATGGGCCAAGAGTTGCCATCGATGATTTAAGCTGGACGTGTTATAGTGGCGCTTTAGCGACTGTTGAAACAACAAAAGAAAAATCTTTCAGCGTTTATCCAAATCCTGTAAGAAACAATGAATTATTTGTAAAAGGTGAAAACCTGAACAAAATTTCAAAAATTCAGATCTATGATCTTTCAGGAAAATTGATTGAAACCCTTGAAAATCCTTTTAAAAATTCAAATAAAATCAACCTTAAAGGCCTAGTAAAAGGAAATTACATTCTTAAAACAGATACTTTCTCTACAAAATTTATTGTTGAGTAATTATAAAAAAATATTTTGCATTAAAGACCGTTTTTTTCCGGTCTTTTTTTTTATTTTTATGGTATGGATTCCAACAAAAAATTAGGTTTGGTAGGAAGAAATATTTCATATTCTTTCTCGAAAAAATTCTTTGAAGACAAATTTCAGAAGCTGATGCTGAAAGGATATACTTACAATATCTTTGATCTCGGCGAAATTAAAGAAGTAGAAAATCTCTTTTCGGCTTCTGATCTTTTGGGCTTCAATGTGACCATCCCCTACAAGGAAAAAATCATTGATTATCTGGATGAATTGAGTGATGAAGCTGAAAAAATAGGTGCGGTGAACTGTGTTTTAATTCAAAACGGAAAAAAAACAGGATACAATACAGACGCTTTCGGATTTGAAAAAACACTGTTGCTTCATAGAAAACCACATCATACTTCGGCTATCATTCTAGGAAACGGAGGTGCTGCAAAAGCCGTAAGATATGTATTGGAAAAAAACGGAATATCATCCATCACAGTTTCAAGAAACACTGAAATCAATTTTGAAAACCTTGATGAAAAAACGGTAGAAAAACACAAAATCATCATCCAGTGTACCCCAGTCGGAACCTTCCCCAATGTGGAAGATTGTCTTAGTTTTCCTTTTGAAGGGCTATCCAAAGACCACTTAATCATAGACTTAATCTACAATCCAAACTACACACAATTCATCATCAATGCCTCCGAAAAAGGAGCCAAAACAGTGAATGGATATTATATGCTGGAGCAGCAGGCAGAAAAAGCGTGGGAAATTTGGAATTTTCAAAAAAAATAACATAAATTAGTACTTTAATTGGCATTTTTGCTATATTTAAAGGATATTAAACGCCACTCATAAAAGATTTGCTATGAT
>CBFGVN010000077.1:0-11330 GCA_965651845.1 uncultured Chryseobacterium sp.
AATGTATATAAAAAGTTTCGGCGGGGTGAGCAAAGCTCACCCCGCCGAAACGAACTATCTTCAAAAAAGAAAAACTAGCTTTTCTCTTCGATTTCTTTTTTGTCAGCAGCTTTATCTGCTGTTTTTTCTGCAACTTTTGCTTTATCTCCGAAGCGGGCTTCCGTAAATTCTCTAGAGACAGCTGCTTTTTCGAATTTTAATTTCCCTGATAAGGTTTCGATAATAAAACCATCATCCTGAACCTGAGCAATTCTTCCGTGAAGGCCTGAAGTAAGAACAACCCTTGTTCCTACTTTAAGCGTTTCCTGAAAGTTTTTCTCCTGCTTCTGCTTTCTCATTTGTGGTCTTATCATTAAAAAATAAAAACCTACAAACATTACACCCATCATGATCAGCATCATGGAAGAATTTCCTCCCTGACCGGGTGTCTGTAAAAATATTGTTAGTATATTCATTGTATTATGGTTGAATATTCGCTGTGAATGTTAATTTGATCGGTGTCTTTTCTACGTTAGCAAAAACATCAGCAAACTTCTGAACATTTCCGTCGAAGTTTGAAGAATCGAAATGTAACGTGATTTTTCCTTTTTTACCAGGCATGATTGGCTCTTTTGTAAAATCTGGAGCCGTACATCCGCATCCTGGTTTTACTTCAGAAATTACCAACGGGTTCGTACCTGTATTTGTAATTTCGTAAACGTGCTCTACTTTATCTCCTTTTTTGATGTTTCCAAAATCGAAGTTGCTTTCAGAAAGAGCGATTGTTGTAAATGGCTGGTTTGAAGCCGGTGCAGCAGCTGTTGCTTCACCTGGAGCTGTGGTAGCCGTTGAATCTCCTGCAACCGGAGTCGCAGATGCCGCAGTAGAATCTGTCGTTGCAGTTTCAGTACCCTGAACCTCTTTGTTTTCTTTTTTACAAGAAACCAAACCAAAGCCTATGATAGATAAGGCGATAATTGATAACGTCTTTTTCATGTTATATTCTTTATATTCTATTTAGATCTTTACAATATTTATCCAAAATTCCGTTAATGAAAATATTCGAACGGTCTGTTGCAAACACTTTTGCAATCTCAATATATTCATTAATAATAACTCTTGAAGGGGTAAAAGGGAAATTGTCAAGTTCCGAAATTGCCGTTGATAAAATTACTTTATCCATTAAAGAAACTCTTTCCAAATCCCAGTTTTCCAATCTTTCTTCCAGTTTCTTTTCGTTGTTTTCCCAATTGTTTAAAGTATCTCTTAATAATTTTCCTGCAAAATCTTTATCATCCTCATCTTTAATCATTTTGATCAAAGTTCTGCTTTCTTCATCTTCCTTCAGGAAACCAATGGTTTTCTGTACCATCGAATTGGCAATATGAATATCATCATACCATGAAAGTTCTTTGTCGCCAAGATAGTCGTGGAAATCATCATTTTCAGCAATATATCTTAAAAATAATTTTCCGATAAACTTTTGATCATCCTCAAAAGAATATCCATCTTGTTTCATAAAATCCTGATAACGTTTTCCTGCAGTGATTCTCTGGAAAGTTTTTACCAATAAATCATCATGCATATCCCACTTCAATTGCTTGTGCTGTCCTGTGAAGAACAATCTTTCAGGATTTTCCTCCAGTTTGATTAGAACTTGGTTGTTGATGAATTTTTGATTAGGATTAATATCAGCATCGGTTTTTAAATATTTATTTTTACCGATCTCGATTTGATTCTCTGCCAATTCTTTCAGAGCCACCAAAAAGTTTAGCTGATAGATATAGAGATAATAGATTTTCTCTATTCCGGCAAACATGTTTTTCTCTAAAACATCAAACTTTACAGGATTCTGGTAGTATGAATACACAGTCTGTACTACTTTTTCACGGATTTGTCGTCTTCCTAACATTCAAAGAGCTTTTTTATGGGTGCAAAGATACGAAATTTAAAATTTATGAAATTCGTAGTCTGCTTACATTTTCGTAATTTTGTAAAACTTTATGAAAGCGCTAAAAACCTTAAACCCCTATTTTTGGAAGCACAAAATATTGTTGTTTTGGGGACTGTTATTTATTATTGCCAGTAATTTTTTCAACATATATAAAGTTCAGTTTGTAGGTAAATCGGTCGACGAGCTTACAAAGAACGGAAATTTAGGCTTCAATCAACAGGTATTGATGTATGTTGGTATTATAGTAGGATGTTCTTTACTGACAGGTTTTTTCACCTTTATGATGCGGCAAACCATCATCGTAGCATCCAGAAGAATTGAATACGAGCTTAAAAATAAAATTTACAGACATTATCAGGACTTATCATTAACGGATTACAAGCAGACAACCATCGGAGACCTTATGAACAGACTAAGTGAAGATGTTGTCGCCGTAAGAATGTATCTGGGACCAGGTGTCATGTATGTTGTCAACCTGATTGTTCTTGTACTCATCACGGCTATTTATATGATAAAAACCGATGTTTCAATGACGCTTTGGACGTTGCTGCCGCTTCCTATTTTGTCTTATGCCATCTACAAAGTAAGTTCTATTATTAATAAAAAGTCGAAAATCATGCAGAAAAGCCAGTCTGCCATTTCAACTTTTGTACAAGACAGCTTCTCCGGTATCCGTGTAGTAAAATTTTTTGCGAGAGAGAATTATATCAAAAAAAATTATGGGGTAAAAGTTACCGACTATCAGGACAAAGCGCTTGATTTGGCGAAAACTGAAGCATATTTCTTTACCATTATTTTATTCGTAATCGGATTGTTAAATGTTGCCATCATCTGGATCGGCGGCGAAAAATATATTGCAGGACAATTAAGTATTGGTAAAATTGCAGATTTCTTTATGTACATCAACACATTGATTTTCCCATTTTCCATGGTGGGCTGGGTAACTTCTGTGAACCAAAGGGCGGAAGCATCTATGCAGAGAATTAATGAATTTATGGATAAAAAGTCTGAGATCATCAACAAAAACTTTGAAAATTATCCTATTAAAGGAAATATTGAGTTCAGAAATGTTTCTTATGTCTACCCGAATACGGGAATTAAGGCGCTTGATAATTTAAGTTTTTCAATAAAAGCAGGAGAATCATTAGCTATCATGGGAAAAACCGGAAGCGGAAAATCTACTATTGCTCTTCTTCTGTGCCGTTTGATCGATCCTACTGAAGGGGAAATTTTAATTGACGGGAAAAATTTAAAGGAACATAATTTAGAAAACTATCGAAATTTCATCGGCTATATTCCGCAGGAAAGTTATCTTTTCTCCGACTCCATCGAAAATAATATCGGTTTTGCCATCGACAAACCTACGCATGAAAAAGTAGTAGAATATGCAAAAATTGCAGACGTCGATAAAAATATTGTCGAGTTTAAAGAACAATACAAAACTATGGTTGGAGAGCGTGGAGTAATGCTTTCGGGAGGTCAGAAACAAAGGATTTGTATCGCAAGAGCCTTAATTAAAGACCCTAATATTATTATTTTTGACGATTCTCTATCCGCCTTAGATACCGAAACGGAACAAAATATCCTGGAAAATATCGATAAAAAAATTCATAATGCAACATCCATAATCATCACACACAGAGAGTCTAGCGCTCAGAGAGCAGATAAAATCATCAACCTTACTGAAATTACCAATTCCGTAACCGCTTAGCCGTTTCATTCTCAATTGTTAAATAAATCATAAAAAAAATTTTGTGATTAAAAGAAAACTTTTATATTTGTTCTTAACAAGATTAAAAAATATCTAACAATGAGTGAATACAAGGAACGCCATGAAAATGAAATTTTCACGAAGGTGTTAAAAGCAGGAAGAAGAACTTATTTCTTTGATGTGCGCGAGACGAAAGCAGGAGATTATTATCTTACGATTACCGAAAGCAAAAAGAACTTCGGAGAGAATGGGGAAGCTACATTCGAGAAGCATAAAATTTACCTATACAAGGAGGATTTTAAGAGTTTTCAGGAGATGTTTAATGAGTCCACAGAATTCATCATTAATGAAAAGGGTGAGGATGTAATATCAGAAAAACATGACAAAGACTTCAAATCAAAATCTTATACGATCGATTCTGACGACGAAGTTTAAAAAAGAATAATTAAAAACACAAGCATCTGAAAAAGGTGCTTTTTTTATGTCTTTGCTTTTTTTAATAGGTATAAATTTAATCTAAAATCAGATTTTAAAATTGGCTTACAATAATTTTAAAGAATAAAAAAAGGGATTTTTATATCGTAAATTTTAATTCTTGCTACATTTTTCCTTAACGAACTTTAACAGCTTTGGTCTTTTTAATTGTTAAAAAATCTCAATCAACGGTTTCAAAAAAAGGAAGTTAGAAATAAAAAAAGTACACTTGTATAAAGTGTACTTTTATTTGGGTGAATGATGGGTCTCGAACCCACGACCTTCGGAACCACAATCCGACGCTCTAACCAACTGAGCTACAATCACCGTTTTGCGTGTGCAAATATAGTAAAGAATTTTTAATTACCAAACTATTCCATCAAAATTTTTCAATGCAATCAGCTTTTCAGACGTAAATCCCTCAGCATAAGTCACTCCCGAAAGTCTTCCCAAATCCTGAGCACGGTAAGTTAAGCTTTCATAAAAATCTTTTGTAGCGATTGGAGTCACCGGCTCTTTGGAAGTCGGATCATAAAACTGTGTTTTGAAAGCCATACAGGCTTCAATCTTTTTGTCCAGATGTTCTGAGATATCAATCACAAATTCCGGCTCAATATTCTTCCATTGGATATAGTGGAAAATATGTTTTGGTCTCCAAACCTCCTGGTTCTCGCCATCCAAAACCGTTTCAATTTTTCTCAGCCCTGCTAAAAAGCACGCATCCGACACTAATTTCGCTCCTTTTGCATGATCCGGATGTCTATCATCAATTGCGTTGGCTAAGACGATTTCAGGCCTGTATTTGCGGATCATTTTTACGATCTTCATTTGATATTCTTCAGAGTTCACCAAAAAGCCGTCCTTCATTCCAAGGTTTTCTCTTGCGGAAACTCCCAAAATTTTTGCGGCATCCATCGCCTCCACTTTTCTTGTTTCATCGGTTCCTCTTGTTCCGAGCTCACCCCTTGTAAGATCTACAATAACGCAGTTTTTACCTTCTGAAACCATTTTGGCAATAGTTCCGCCACATCCCAGCTCTACATCATCAGGATGTGCTCCAAAAGCAAGTATATCTGTTTTCATATTTTCAAAGATAAGATATTAAACAAAAACTTCCCAAACATTACGAATGGGAAGTTTTAATATCTATAATTTACTATTTAAATTACTTATTGATCTCTGCATTTAATTTCACTGCATCCTGATAAGAAGGATCCAATTGGAGAGATTTAGCAACATAATCTTTAGCTTTCGCCATATCAGAATCTTTGCTCATGTATGCTACGGCAAAGTAAGCATATGCTAACGTCTGTTTGTTTGCCTCCTGCTCTGCCGGTTTTACTGTAGAAATAAATTTCTCATAAGCGATTTTCGCAGCATCATTATTGCCAGCCTGCTGATAAGAATATCCTAAACTGTAGTATCCAGGTGCCCAATCAGGAAGAAGCGTATTCATTTTCTGCCAAGTTACAATAGCTCCATTCCAGTTTTTAGCATCTTGGTAAGCTGTTGCCAACTTAAATAATGAATCTGTATCCTGAGCATTAGCCGCAACTTTTTGTTTCAGACCTTCGATAGTCGGGTTAGTAGGTCCCGCATCTATATCAGCCTGTGAAGCAACTCCACCTGCGATTTTAGCCAATTCCATATCCCACTTCATCGTTTCATCTTTAGCCGCTTTTGCAATAGCTACTTTTTGCTGAGCTTCGGCTGTTAATGCAGATTTTTTAGCAGCATCCGTTTCTGTTTTAGCCAATCCTGCAGCGATTAACCCTTGCAGACCCTGATCCGCAGGTTGTACTCTTGTTTTATCAGCCTGAGAAACGAAATTATCCATATTTTGTTTTGCTTCAGCATATTTGCCATCAGCATATAATTGATAAGCTCTTAACTTAAACTTAATCGGATCATTAATTTTATCAAAGATTTTATCTAAAACTTGCTTAGAGTTTGCATAATCTTCGTTTGTAAAATAAAGCTTAGAAATCTCCAATTGCGTATAAGGATCTTCATCAGCATACTTTGTATAGTTGATAAGGTCTTGCGTTGCTTTTGCATTTTGCTGATATCTGATGTCATATGCCGCCATTACTTTGTAAGCCGGTGCGTAAGACGGATCTGTAGCGATTGCCTTTTCAATATTTGTTTTTGCTTGTTGCCATTGTTGTGCAGCCATCCATAAAGAACCGATTCTTGTATAAACCGATGCTTTATTTTTAGCAAGAGGTAATGCTTTTTCATACGCAGTCATTGCATCACCCGGCATTCTTTTCAGTCTGTAAGCATCTCCTAAAGTATAATAGTAATGAGCAGGAACTCCTTTCTTTTCAGCTCTTTCAATAGCTTTATTTAAGAATTGAATGGCTAAGTCAGGAGAGTTATTTTTTTCAAATAATGTTAAAGCTTCAGCAGCTCTGAACAATACTTCTGCATCTTTTTCTTTAGAATCTGTTACAACTTTCTGGATTTCAGCAATTGCATTTTTATCACCCTTACCAAGTTTTACAGCCGCTAAACCGATTTTATTTAAATAGCTTTTGCTATCTGCTGCAATACCTTTGTTAAAGTTTTCTGTAGCCGCCGCGAAGTCTGGTTCTACCTGCTTCAAATATGTATTTCCTAAATAGAAATAATTTTCAGCACTTGGCTCCTTCGCGATCATGTTCGTAAAATTAGTTTTTGCTTGAGCATACTTGTCACTATCAATACTATTGATACCATCCTGTACGGTCTGCGCAAAGGCAAAGTTGGTAAAAAACACCACAGCTGCTCCAAAAGCAATCTTCTTTACATTCATATTCATTATATCTTTCATTTTATATTTTATAAATCAAATTATTTTATACACAATTTTTAGACCAAAATAGTGTAGTTATTATGATAAAAAAGTTAATTTAATATTTTTTTAACGCATTTGCACTTCTCTTCTGTACAAATTGTACGGTTGTAAGCCTTCTTTTTGAACGATCATTTGTCCTAATTGCGTACAAGAATATCTTATAAAACCATTAGCGATATTAAAATTTCCTTCATTGGTCAAAAAATAAAGTACTCTTGTGAAAGGGTAGTTCATTTTGCGAAGATTTTCGAAATCTGTATTGTATAATTTTCCTTTGTTTTCCACAGGAAGAATTTTTACCATATTTCTCAATTCCTCAGATTCTTTATCGTAAGGGCGACTGAATGTATTAAGTCCGATCACACCAATTTTATTAGGATATTTACCTAATTCCTCAATAATATTTTTGCTGCCCGGAATCACGGAGAATTTTAATTCTTTAGGCTGTTTTTTAAGTTTTTGAGCAACAAAATTTAAGTTACTGGAATTCGCTCCGTCAAAGATAAATTCTTTATTATCAGACTGCATTCCCTGTGCAATTTCTTCCATCGAAATACTTTGTTTCGGAGAATCTTTCGGAACGATAAAAACCACAGCATCCGCAGCAAACCTGGCCGGTAAAAATTTTAAATCAACCTGTTCTTCATAAGTTTTAATTTCCTCCGGAGACAGATTTCTGGACATGACAATGATTCTGGCTTTATCTTTTAATAAATCGATAAAACCTAAATCTTCTTTTTTCGTAACGATTTTGATTTTTGTCTCGGGATAATTAATCATATATCCATCTGCTAAAGCTTCTGTAACGCTTTTAAAGGACTCATCGGTAAGAATTGTCATTTCTCCTTTGTGATAAGACGGAGATTTGTCTTCATTTTTGCAGCTTACTGCTATAATACTAAGAAAAAATAGTATTACAAGTTTAACACTATTTTTCATTTCCTGAATTTTTTAATCTCGAAATCGCTCTGTAAATTCTGAAAATACCATAAAGAATCAGAAGTGCGCCTAATGCATAAGCAACTCCAGGATCCAGAATTGTAAAGAAAAATTTGTAGATAATAACTACAATTCCCAGAACGATATAAAACAATCCCGTAACTAGGGATAACCAATTGAACATCATGTAACAAAAATACCAAAAAAAATAAAAAGAGAAGCATAAGCTTCTCTTTTTTAATTATTATTTAAAGATAAAATTATCCTTCGAAATTCATCTTCACAGGGAAACGGAAACGAGAACGAACCGGTTGTCCGTTAACTTTACCCGGAATCCACTTAGTTTTGATACTCTTAACAGTTCTTTCAGCTTCTCTGTTGAAATCTGAATTAGAACCGGAAGCTTTAACCTGACTTAAAGATCCATCTCTTTCTACAACGAAAGTGATTTCAGTACTTAAAGTTCCCTCACCTTCTACAGAAGAGTTATCAAAGTTATCCATGAATTTAGATCTAAATCCGTTGATACCACCTGAGCTAAAGTCAGCTGCCTGATCTACAGACTCGTATACATCATTGGTTACCTGAGGCTTAACTTCTGCTGTTGAAGCTTTAGTACCCGTAGACGGTGGTGGTGGCGGTGGAGTATAAGCCGGGGCTTTTACACCCTCCTGATTCACCAAACCAGTTGTAGTTTCTAACTGCTTAGAAATTGGTGGTGGCGGAGTTTCAATCTTAGGAGCTTTTACAGGCTCTGGAACCACGTTCTGAATAATTTCAATTTTCTCTTCTTCTTTTGGAGGTGGAGGTGGTGGAGGTGGTTCTTCTTCTTTCGGCTGTTCTAATACTTTATCTTCCTGAAGAATCTCTACAAGATCTGCCTTCACTTCTTGTTTAGGCGGTTCTGTAAGTCTCTTAATGGTAAGATAAATGAAAGGAGACAATGCCGCAATAAGGAATAATGTTGTTCCAACGATAAAAGATTTTGTCAGAAGTTTTGGATACTGATGTCTTAAATCGTATGCACCATATTCCTTGTTTCTATTTTCAAATACAATCTCGTCTAAGGTAAGACTCGGATCATATGCGTTTTCATTTGCCATAGATTTACAATTTTATGGTTTAAATTACTTTGTAGCCGGTGCTGCAGGAGCCCCTGAATTACCAACTTTTCTATCATAAATAGCTTTTTCCCAAGGCTTTAGATCAGTAACACCGTACTGCTCACTCTTAGTAATTGCCATTTCGTCTAGAATATCCACAAAGTTTTTATATACAGCATCGTCAGTCGGTTTAATAATCACAGTAAACTTAGATTTATCAGCCGCGTTTGCTTTTGCCTGCTCAATTACTTTTCTAATTCCTTCTCTGTCGAAAGAAGTTTCGTTAAGATTCTGGTCTGTTAAAGATGTATTATCTTGTTGGTGCCAGTAAATTTTATTATTCTTCCCTAATAAAAGAGAGATAGAGTTAGAAAGTTTAATTTCTGTTGGAGGTGGTTTTTTATCTTTATCTTTCGGTTTTGCCGGAAGACCCAAATCCATTACATTCGGTTTAGAGAATGTGGTTGTGAACATAAAGAAGGTAATCAATAGAAAACCCAAGTCCACCATCGGAGTCATATCAACTCTGGTATTCTGTTTCTTGGAACGTACCTTGCCGCCTTTGGCGCCCTTTTCCTGTACTTGTACTTCTGCCATTTCTAATCGATATTATTCGTTAGGTTTACCTTCTTGTGATGTAATCAACCAAAATTTAAGAAAATCGATATCTCTTAAACCTTCAAATAGGCTTTTAACTTTTGGATATTCTGTACTAACATCACCTTTTATGGCTAGTTTGTATTCAGGGTTTACCTTTAAACTCTGCTCTACCCAATCTACTAATTGCTTATTTGTACTGTCCATAGGAATTCCTTTAGGACTTCTAAAATTCTTCTGCTCATCTTCCGGCAGATCCAAGAAGCTTTTCAGCTGGTTCATAGGAACCCCGATTGCCTGTACTTTTTGGAATGCAGCTTTCTCATTGTTATCAAAAGTAACACCGTACTTTTGTCCCATATTGTCTAAAAGCTGAAGTCTTTCGGATGCATTTTCTACAGGCTGGAAATAAAATTTTCCGTCCGGAGTAGCGTTGATAGTCATCAAACTTGCATCAGGAAGTAACTTCTCTGATATTGAAGATGGCGGTTTGATCTGCTCCACGTCAGGTTTTTTAAACTGAGTGGTCAAGATAAAGAACGTAAGTAGTAGGAAAGCAACGTCACACATTGCCGTCATATCCGTCACTACTCCATGTCTTTTAGGTTTGACTCTCGCCATTATTATTAATGATTTTTAATTAAACTTCTTTTTACTTAATGCAAATATCTTGCTAAAAATTCTTAGTTGAATTCAGCGAAAGATTGTTGGATACTCATTGCGATCTCGTCGATCTTGTAAGTTAATCCGTCGATTTTAGAAGTAAAGAAGTTATAAAGGATGATAGCGATTGCTGAAGTACCAATACCTAAAGCTGTATTAATCAAGGCTTCAGAGATACCTGTAGAAAGTGCAGCCGCATCTGGAGTACCACCTCCTGAACCTAATGCAAAGAACGCCTTGATCATCCCGATTACCGTACCTAAAAGTGCTACTAACGTTGCAACAGTACCTAAAGTAGAAAGGATCATCATGTTTTTCTCAAGCATTGGCATCTCAAGAGTAGTAGCTTCTTCGATAGCTTTGTTAAGAGCTACCATTTTTTGCTCTTTATTTAGAGTAGTATCATGAGAAAGAGCTTTGTAAGTAGTAAGACCTTCTTTCACTACGTTACCTACAGAACCTTGTTGTCTGTCGCACTCTTCTAAAGCTTCGTCGATTTTGTTTTGGTTTAGTAAGCTTCTTACCTGTACTACGAAGTTGTCTAAGTTTCCTTTTCCAGCAGCTTTGCTAAGAACGAAATATCTTTCGAAAGAGAAAACGATTACTGTAATCATGAAAGTAATCAATACCGGTACAATTACCCCTCCTTTGTAGATAATCCCTAAGAACGAATCTGGGTGAATGTCTTTTCCTTCAACATCAGAGAAAGCTACAGACCCTGCTCCTAGTTTTTCTGCGTCCTTAAAATTTCCCGGACTACCTAAAACGAATAAATAAATACAAATTCCTATAGCTAAGATAATAGGAATAATAATAGCTGGGTTTAAACCTCCCGCTTTTCTAGCAACTACTTGCTCATCATTTTTTGAAACATTCATTTCCATATTTAACTAAATTATATTGTTTTAAAATTTTACAGGGTGTAAATTAAAGGCAAAATTAATTAAAATGCAAGAGTCTTAATTAAACATTTTGCTTTTTTTTGATAAAGAAATTTTAATACGATTTCGAAATAATAATTATTTTAAATTATTTTAAAACTAAAATGTATCTGTAGTTATTCTTATAATA
>CBFGVN010000078.1:0-11175 GCA_965651845.1 uncultured Chryseobacterium sp.
TTGAAATCTCTGGAATCCTGCGAAACGGCAATCTGCTCAGAATATTTTTTATTCGTCTGCCAAATGACATCAATTGCCCGTAAAAGCCTTCTGTGATTATAAATATCAACCACCGCAAAATATTCAGGATCCAGCTTTTTTAAAATTTCCTGAAGCTTTTCAATTCCTTCATTTTCAAAAATATCCTGTAATTTTTTCTGGTTTTCTTCATCGGCTTCCGGCAAATCATTCAATCCTTCAATCACTGCTTTTTCATACATCATACTTCCGCCAACCAAAATGACAGTATCATGATTTTCAAAGAGTTCGCTGAGCTTTTTCAAGGCATCTTCTTCATACTGCCCGATAGAATAATACTCTTCGACCGAAAGATTTCCTATAAAATGATGAAGTGCCTCTGCCAATTCTTCCGGTGACGGTGAAGCCGTTCCGATTTTCATTTCTTTAAAAAACTGGCGCGAATCACAGGAAACGATTTCTGTATTGAAATGTTTAGCCAAATCAATTGCCAGTCTTGTTTTTCCTATTCCGGTAGGGCCTACAACAGAAATCAAATTTTTCTTTTTCACAGCGCTAATTTACGAAAAGGAGTTTATTTAATTTGCGGGAAGATGGAGGTGGGAAGTTTTAGATTGTCATAATTTATGATAGCGATCATTATATGGAGAGAGTGAAAAACATATCAATATTACTTTAATAGCCAGTGTCATCTTCCCGCTTCCTGCCTCCATCTTCCAGCCATTCAACATTAGCAAAACTATAGACTTAAATGTTTATCTTTGTACAACAATAAAAGACTATGATTTTATCAATGACCGGCTTCGGTAGAGCTGAAGATGTTTTTGAAGGAAAAAAGATTTCAATAGATATTAAGTCACTGAACAGCAAAAGCTTTGATTTAAATATCAAAATTCCTTTGAGATACAAGGAAAAAGAATTTGAAATCCGAAAGATCCTGAACGATAGAATAATTCGTGGAAAAGTAGATTGCTACATCAACATAGAAAATCTTGAGGAGACGAATGATGTGAAAATCAATAAAGGTTTAATTGATTCTTATATCAATGAGCTTCGAAACATTGCTTCAGACGGACCGGATTTTGAATATCTTAAAATGGCGGTAAGACTTCCGGATGCGATCACTTCCAGACCCGACGAGCTTTACGAAGGCGAATGGGAAAAGCTGGCAAGCATTGTGCATGCTGCAGTTGACCGTTTTGAAGAATTCAGAAAAACAGAAGGAAAAAATCTACATGAAGAGCTGGAAAGGAATATCCAGAATATCGATAAATATTTAGGTGAAGTTATCCCTTTTGAAGAGGAAAGAATAATTTCGGTAAGAGAGCGTTATCAAAAATCATTAAAGGAGTTTGAGAACGTAGATGAAACTCGTTTTTATCAGGAAATGGCTTATTTCACAGAGAAATTGGATATTTCTGAAGAAAAAGTGAGACTTACCCAACACTTAAAATATTACAAGGAAGTAATGGATAATGAAGATTTCAACGGGAAAAAATTAGGTTTTATTTCTCAGGAAATCGGAAGGGAAATCAATACATTAGGTTCAAAAGCCAATCATGCCGAAATCCAGAAACTGGTAGTCATGATGAAGGATGATCTGGAAAAAATTAAAGAACAAACGTTAAATGTTTTGTAAAAGTTATAAGTTATTAATGATGAGTTATGAGTTGCTTTTTTTGCGCGATTTTAATAACTCATATTTCATAACTCATAATTCATAATTAAAAAAATGAATAAAGTTATCATATTTTCAGCGCCGTCGGGGAGTGGAAAAACAACATTAGTAAAGCATTCTTTGGAGGTTTTTAATGAACTTCAGTTTTCCATTTCGTGTACCACGAGACAGCCGAGAGGAAGTGAAGTACATGCTGTTGATTATCATTTTTTAACACCTGATGAATTCAGGCAGAAAATTGCGGAAGATGCTTTTGTAGAATTTGAAGAGGTATATACAGATAAGTATTACGGAACTTTAAAATCTGAAGTTGAAAAGATATGGAGACAGGGAAAAGTAGTCATTTTCGATGTAGATGTAAAAGGCGGAATTTCTTTAAAAAAATATTTTGGAGAACAGGCTTTATCGATTTTCATAGAGCCACCATCCATTGAAGAATTGGAACGAAGATTGATTGCAAGAAACACAGATGATGCAGAAACCATCAAAACCCGTGTAGCAAAGGCAGAAGAAGAAATGTCCTATGCGAAAGAATTTGATAAAATCGTGATTAATTCCGATTTGGATATTGCAAAAAAAGAAATAGAAAGTTTAATAAAAAAATTTATAGAAAGAAACTAGAAGTTAGAAATTAGAAGTTAGATTTGAACCGGAATTTGCGGTATTTTTTACTAACTTCTAATTTCTAACATCTAACTTCTATAACAGAAAACATTGAGGTCGATATGAGTACTGAAACATTAGAAAAAGCTAAATCTGCGATTCCGGTAAGGGGATTTTTAGATATAAAAGATATAGCAATTCCTCAAGGAGAAGAGCTTGTAAAGGCAATTCTTAAATTGAAAGAAGAGAAAAATGCGGTAATTTTAGCGCATTACTATCAACCTGGAGAAATTCAGGATATTGCTGATTTTCTGGGAGATTCCCTACAATTGGCTAGACAGGCAAAAGATACGAATGCAGATATGATTGTATTTTGCGGGGTGCATTTCATGGCGGAAGCCGCAAAAATTTTGAATCCGACGAAAAAAGTGGTTCTTCCTGATACGATGGCCGGATGTTCTTTGGCAGACGGATGTTCAGGGGAAGGTTTGAGAAAAATGCGCGAACAATATCCGAATGCCTTGGTTGCGACATACATCAACTGTAATGCTGAAACAAAGGCAGAAAGCGATATCATCGTGACAAGCTCAAACGCTGAAACGGTGATTGAAGCACTTCCGAAAGACCGACCAATCATTTTCGCTCCGGATAAAAACCTGGGAAGATATTTATCTCAAAAAACGGGTCGCGATATGATTCTTTGGGATGGAAGCTGTGTGGTTCATGAGGCATTTTCAATGGAGAGAATCGCAAAACAATTGGCAGACAATCCGGATGCAAAACTGATTGCTCACCCTGAAAGTGAAGAAGCAGTTTTAAAATTGGCTCACTATATCGGGTCTACTTCTGCTTTGTTAAATTATGTTGAAAAGGACGATTGCCAAAAATTCATTATCGCTACGGAAGAAGGAATTTTACACGAAATGAAAAAACGTGCTCCTCATAAAGAGTTGATTCCTGCTTTGGTTTTCGACGAAAGCTGCAACTGCTCGGAATGTTTCTACATGAAGCGTAATACAATGGAAAAACTGTATTTGTGTATGAAATATGAACTTCCGGAGATTCTTATCGATGAAGAATTAAGATTAAAAGCGTTAAAGCCAATCGAGGCAATGCTTGATCTTTCGAAAAGTATAAAATAAATGAAAAAGCGGGTTTGATACTCGCTTTTTTCACCTTAAAAATTTGTTTATTTACCACAAAGAAAATATGGACCTTCAAAATAGTTAGTATTAACGATGTCATCCTGAGCTCGTCGAAGGACTTTTATGAAGGCTTCGAGAGCCTCAGCCTGACAATCGAGAATTATACCGCATATTCAGATGTTCAATATTAGCGATGTCATCCTGAGCGCGAAGCAGTCGAAGGATTTTTTAAAACAATTTCAAAAAAATTAATCATAAAATCATGAGCAAAATCTATCTTGAAGATGTAAAAATATATGCCTATCATGGAGTTTTACCCGAAGAAAATATTATCGGGACGTATTATATTTTAAATGCAGAACTTCACACCGATCTTTGGAAAGCCGCAGAATCCGATGACCTGACGGATACGATAAGCTATGCAGACATCAATGAAATCATTCATCGTGAAATGAAAATAAAATCCAAACTTTTGGAGCATGTTGCAGGAAGAATCATTACTGAGATCCATGAAAAATTTCCCGAAATTTCCTATATTAAATTAAAAATAACCAAAACTTCTCCTCCGATGCAGGGCGAAATGAAAGGCGCAAGTATTGAACTGGAAAAAAGTTTTAAACCTGATAATTAAAAATATTCTTAATTTCGTTTTTTTAAAACATAAAGAGTTGAAATTCATCAAAATATTCTTTCTAATAACTTTTATCAATATTTTCGGACAGACGAATGTTGATAATCAATTGGCTGTTCATAATTTTCCTAAAATAAAGTCCAGCATTACGATGCCGGTAACCATTCCGCTTTCGGAGGTGAGTAACATGATCAATTCTTCTGTAAAAGAGCTGATCTATCAGGACGATTCTTATACGGACAACAACAATGACCAGTTTAAAGTAAAAGTCTGGAAAACCCGTCCCATACGTCTTGTGGGAGGAACGAATCAAAATATTCTGATTGAAGTTCCCCTGAAAATCTGGGCAGAAAAAGGAATCGGGACATTGGGAGTTTACACCTACCAGAATACAACTTTTGAAACGGTGATGTCTTTTAATACAACGCTGAATTTTCAAAATAACTGGACAATTACCACCAATACAAAATCCAACGGTTTCAGATGGGTGACAAAACCTGTTTTAGACTTCGGAAAAATACAAATTCCGATTACTTCTCTGGTCGAAAAAAGTTTAAAAGAACAACAGGCAAAATTCTGTAAAACCATCGATCAGCAAATGGCTGCCCAACTCAATTTCCAGCAATATTCTGTAATGGCCTGGAATGTTTTTTCGCAACCCTTTAATATTTCACAGGAATACAATACGTGGCTGAAAGTGACACCAGTTAATATAAATATAACTCCATTAAAATTCTATGGAAACCAAATCGATACCAATATCGGGATTGATATTTATTCTGAAACCTTTACCGGAACCAAACCCGAATCGTCGCAACCTGTAAAAACGGCATCGGATTTCAACTTTATTCCGGTACTAGCAGACAGATTTCTGCTACAGACAACAGCCAATGTACCCTTCACCGAAGCGACCAATATTGCGCGGAAGATGTTTTTAAATAAAGAATATGATGTAAGAAATTCTAAAGTTAAAATAAAAGACATCAAAGTATATGGCGTCGACAACAGAGTAATGATCGAGGCAGAAACCGAAGGATATGTGAATGGGAAAGCTTTTATTTCGGGAATTCCGGTTTATGATGAAATAAAAAAGAAAATTGTTCTATCAAATACCAAGTTCAATTTAAAAACAGCAAATATTTTACAAAAGACGGCTACACTCCTATTCAAAGGGAAAATTGTAAAGATGATCGAAGAAGAATACGGAATTCCTACACAAGATCTTGAAAACAGCTCCAGAAAAAGCATAGAAGAAGCCTTTAATAAAGAATATTATAAAGGCCTAAAAATGACGGGTAAGGTATTTAATTTAAAACCAACTAATATCCTTCTAAATCCTTCGGGAATCACAGCCGTAATCGATACGAACGCTTCTTTGAAATTAATCATAAACGGAATTTAAAAAACTAAATACACAACAAACGATGAAAAGAATACTAAAAATCGTAGAAAACAACAGATCAAATTCATGGGTAAGGTTTGGTAATTTTATTATAGACAGGGTTGTCATTTATGTCCTCTTTCTTGCTTTCGGCTTTTTTGCCTCTCTTACCTACCAAATTCTGGGAATTGAGTTCTTTATCAATATTGCTTTGGAGCTCTCATCCGTAAATAAATTTATGGACATTCTGATCACCACAACAGTTTATTTTCTATATATATTTCTCATGGAATATTTTACCAAAGGAAGAACGATCGGAAAATACATTACGGGAAGTAAAGTTATTTCCACAGACGGTACCCAGCCTACACTTCAGGATTATTTTATCCGTAATATTTCACGTTTTGTACCTTTCGATGCCTTGTCATTTTTAGGCGGCGGAAACGGATGGCACGATAGCTGGAGCGATACAAGGGTAATTCATATCAAAAATTATAAAGCTGAATTACAGTCGAAAAGCGAAATAGAGAGCATTGGTACAAAAGAAATTGCATAAAAAATTTTTGCTGAATAATATATTTTGTTATATTTGCACACCTAAAAATGGTAAGAATGGTACTTTGGCCGAGCGGCTAGGCAGTGGTCTGCAACACCATCTACAGCGGTTCGAATCCGCTAGGTACCTCTTTTAAACCTCTAATGATCTTATGGATTTTAGAGGTTTTTTGTTTTAAAATATTTGAAATATAAAAAACCTATCCGAAGATAGGTCTATATTATTTATAAGTATTACAATATTTTAACATTAAAAATTAGTTTAATGGTGGATATATGAATTCATATCCATCAAGAGAATTAATATTTTGTACAGCATCCCAGCTAAAATGATATCTATTAAATGCTGCCTCACTACTAATATAAGTCAATTTATTTCCCTCTCTAAAATAAACATATCCATTAGGCACATAGCGAACTAAACCATTATCAATAAATAATGGACTACCGATTGGATAACCTGTCACTCCAACTGCATCTTGAAAGCTATAAACAGTGTATGTAAAAGGTTTGGATGAAAATAATCCATCCCAAGTAGCTTGTGAGTCAATATGTCTTAGTTCACCCTTATAACCCCACATATAAAAAGGAACTCCATTTTGTATAACTTTGACAAATTGGCCTTCAAAATAATAACCTCCTTTAGTTTGATTTTGATTAATTTTTGATGTGTCAACTTTATTTTGAACAACATCGCTAGTATCGAAAGAATCGTTAGAACAACTTGTAAAAAATAAAGGGATAATTACAACAGATGCAATTAAAAGATTTTTTTTCATATAATATAATTTAATGAATTACAAATATAAAAATATATCTCAAATTTGTGATTAAATATATATTATCTTTTTTCTTTTTCAAAACTCTTAGAGGACAAATCAACTAGATTTTTTTTAATCTCCGAAATCAATCGAGGATAAAAACTAATAACTGAGAACTCTATGATGAGAATCTTCTACAAAACTATTAAAATTCTACAGAAATGATTATAATCGCAAAGAAATATCCCTTGTAAATTTTGCGAAGCACATTCTATTTTTTCAAAAAGAATTTAAAATAACAACGATATTTTTATGAAAAACAAAATGCCTCCCATAAATGAGAGGCATAAAAAAACACAAATGATGAAAAAAAATTATTTTTCGGGTTCAAATATACAAAAACTCTCCTAGAAAAAAGGAAGTTTACAGAATAAATTCAAAGTTAAATTACAATCATTGTTTAATTCATGCTAAAAACATACAATCAGCTTTTGCTTTTTAATCTATTGCAAAGATATTCCTTAGTTTAATTATTCTTTATGATTCAAATAATACAGTGGAAATATTCAAATCAATTAATAAAATTCCCCACCTGAAAAGTGGGGATTACATTTGAAAGTATATTAAAATGAAGTGGTGATGGTGCTTTTCAGGAATCAAACATTGTGCCGCAAAAGACAATTTCATACCACAATAAACGTTAAAATATGAATATTTTTCAATCAACCTAAAAATCACCTTATTATCCTATATGACCAGAATCATATACTTATGATGATTTGTTGTATATTTATTCACTATTTATTGATTAAATTTGCATAAACTATTTACATGACATTTAGTGAAGCTTTGAAACACAAAAAAAACATTCTAAAAAATTCAAGCGATTTTACAAAAACGCTATATGACTATATCATTATTCCGGCTATTGAAGAAGAAGCCCAAAAATTTATTAATGATTATCGACAATCTCCATCAATATTCATTGATGAAAGCTGCAAAGTGTACAGCAGTAATTCGCAGTTTAAAGTATTTCTTTTTCCAAAAAATCAAAATTAAATTCTCCCGGATTTAATGTTATTAATACCATTCATAAAGTAAAAGGTTGACTTTTAAACAAAAAAGTCCCCGTATAACTACGAGGACTAAAAACTAATAACCATGAAAACTCAAATTAAACATGAGTGACTGCAAATGTATGAAATGTATGTCATGTGTAGGCCTATATTCACTATTAATTTCATCAATTAACAAATTTTTATTATTCTTTAAAAAAGATTTAAGACATTCTAAACCACCTTTAAAGTGCTTAAAACAACCTTTACCAAAAAATCCGGCACTAAATCCTATTAAAGTATTAACCATAAAGTATCATAAAAAAATAAGCTCTCATTTCTGAGAGCTTATTCTATTTAGAAGTATCAATTATTATTCTTTAATAAATTTCTTCTGAGCCGTAAGACCAGCACTATCTTCGATATCAATCACATAAACTCCGTTGATTAATGCATGAACATCAATTTTGTTGTTTAAGATGATTCCTGATGATACAATCTGCCCAACTGCATTGTAGATTTTATAATTAGCTCTTTTGCTAATGTTTTTCACATTCAATACAGTTCTTACCGGATTAGGGTAAATTAAGATATCTGTCTGGTTGATAGGGTTTGGTACTATCGGTTTAGAAATTCTTACCGTATAGTCTTCTACTTCACCTGTAGGGAAGCTTGTACAATTCACAGGAATTCCGTCTTTCTGTAATGCAACTCTCATGACAACATATTTAAAGTCTGTCATACTAACGAATGCATCTGTAGGTACAGAGAATGTTCCTGTTGCCTGATCACTGTTATTCGGACCTGAAACCAATATTCTTTCGTTGATGTCGAAATATCCGTTTCTATTGAAATCTATCCAAACGGCTACCCCAGCGTTTGCATTACCTGATAATTTTTTCTCGATCGTGATCTGGTTGTTTGAAGAACCTTGGATCAACTCGATAAATTTGTTGGTAACTCCAGTGTAATCTGTATAATTTGACGCCAGTGATTCATTTTCCATTACCGGCTTACCATTTGGCTTAACAGTTACCTTTGAAATAAATTCAGATGTAGATGTTGTTGATTCCATTTGGCAATACACTACTGTCGGTGTTGTAAACACGTAAGGCTGAGTATAAGTACCTGGAGTTCCGTTACATACATTTACCACCTGCATTTCATATTGAGTTAATTCAATTAAACCTGTCAATGTCACCGTATTCGTAGAGGAAGGAACATTTGTCCAGCTCGGAATACCTACTTTTCTATATCTTAAGATATAAGTCGCACCCGGGAAAGGATCCCAAACCACTACTGCCGTTGTAGGAGTAAGGTTTGTAATAGTAAGTCCCGGAGGAGCAATTTCACAAGTTCTTTCAGTAGTAAATACTTTAGGATTAGACCATGTATTCAAAGTATTTTCATTATCACACATATTGGCAATCTGCACTTCATATGTGGTGTATACATTTAAGCCCGTCAATGAATATGTATTTGTTGGCGCTGCAGGTAAAGGAATATTTGCACTCCATCCGGCATTTCCACTTCCTACGATTCTGTATCTCATAAAGTAATGAGAACTAGCAGCAAGAGGAGCCCATGTAATCAAAGCAGATGTTGTAGTAATATTACTGATCGTTACATTTGGAGGTGTAGGATCACATCTTGTTAAGAATGTATTATGAGAATACGTTCCTGTAGTATTATTACAAACTGCAGCAATCTCTACTTCATATTGAGTTGCAGATTGAAGGTTTGTAAGTGTCGTTGTATTAGTCGCTGTCGGGAAAGGAGCTGCAGCCACATTGGTAGTTAGCCAAGTTGTTGCACCGACAGGTCTGTATCTGATTGTGTAGTTGGCACCACCATTATCTTGCGGCCATGTCAATACTGCACTATTGTGCGTAACAGTACCTACAGTTACCGTAGGAGTTGCTGTACTACAAATACGTATTTTAATATTATCAACCGCTGCCGGAGGTTGTGTACCACCGCCGCCATCGTTTCTCCATTCGAATACTACACGCATCGTCTGTCCTGCAAAGCTGCCGATATTTAAATTGGCATTAAGATATGACTGCCAAGTATCCTGTTGGTTATAGTTGGCACCAACCTGAATTCTTCCTGCTCCCGCAGTAATCTGAGTACCTGCTGTAGGCATGAAAGATATCGGAACCAACCAAACTCTCAGATAATCCCATGAGCTTTCCCCTGCTGCTTTCCAGTCGAAAGAGAAAGTAACATTCGTAGTTCCTGCAGGAACCGTAATATCTCTGTAAGCATGAACTACACTTGATGAATTTGTTGAATAAGCATTTGTAGTTCCGTTGTCGTTAGAAATATAGATCGCTTTTGCAGGGTTTCCTGTTGCAGACCCATAGAACCATTTGTTTACCTGAGTTCCACTTGTGAATCCTAGGTCATTATTGGTAGAGAAATCCTGGTAGTAAGGAATAGTCGCAGGGATTTGCGGAGTAGTAAAACTAGGTCCCGCAACCCAGAAGCTTCTGTCAGATCCCACACACACAGAACGTACCCAGAAATAATAAGTAGTATTCGGTGTTAAAGGAGATAAAACAGCTGTCGTAGTAGCCGAGCTCCCTGTTGGTATTGTTGTAGCAATAGGAGGTGTGTTGGTTGTAGACAGGTAATACTGATATCCGCCTACAGGAGCAGGTGTCGGAGCTGTCCAGCTGATAGTCGCCGAAGTTGTTGTAATACCAGATACAGCTAAAGCTGAAGGTACTTTACAGGTAGGAATAGATAAATTAATATTATCAATAGCTACCGGAGGTTGTGTACCGCCACTACCGTCATTTCTCCATTCGAATACAAGACGCATTGTCTGTCCTGCAAAACTGCTTAAGTTTAATGTTGTATTAAGATAATTCTGCCAGGTCGTTTGTTGGTTGAAGTTACCACCAACCTGAATTCTTCCTCCTCCCGCAGCAATCTGAGTTCCTGCAGTAGGAACAAAAGATGTTGGAACAAGCCAAACTCTTAAATAATCCCAAGAGCTTTCTCCATCTGCTTTCCAATCGAATGCCAATGCAGCATCAGTAGTTCCGGCAGGGATAGTAATATCTCTGTAAGCCTGAACAACACTAGAAGAACCGGTTGAATAAGCATTGGAAACTCCATTATCATTAGAGATATAAAGAGCATTTACAGGATTTCCAACTGCAGAACCATAGAACCACTTATTGGTTTGAGTTCCGTTGTTCAGCTGAAGGTCATTTCCTGTAGAGAAGTTCTGAATATAAGGAATAGTAGCAGGAATCTGAGTTGTTGTAAAACTAGGTCCGGCTACCCAAACACTTTTATCTGTTCCACTACATATAGAACGTACCCACCAATAATAAG
>CBFGVN010000079.1:0-11105 GCA_965651845.1 uncultured Chryseobacterium sp.
AAAGAGTACAGGAAGCAATTGTTGGCAATCAGATATTTGAATGAAATTAATAATTACAGAAAAATAACATCATTATCAGATCCTAAGTTTGCTGCACCGAAAGAATTTTTGGAAGAATTAAATGAAAACATTCAAAAGCCAACCTATCTTTTAAATAAAAATGAAGAATATCTTCAGTATAAATTAGACAAAATATTTGAAGATAACGGCTCTTCACCAAATCCGGACAGCATACTTTTTACAAAACTCGACTTGCTGCCCAAAGGTCTGGATAGAGATCGTCTTCTGGCAAAACATTTAAAGAAAAATATAGAGTTGGAACCGGATAGTACTTCAAGAAATAAAATCTTCGCAGCTCAGATCAATAAAATTCAAAATCAGGATTATAAAAACATGCTGTATTCTTCATTGGAACAGATTAATTTGTCCCAAAAAGGGTCTCCGTTCCCAGATCTTATTTTAGAAAATGATAAAGGTAAAACTATAAAACTTTCAAAATATAAAGGAAAATACGTGGTGATCGATATATGGGCAACATGGTGCTCACCTTGTAAAAGGATTCGACCTGTGTTTGAGACAAGAAGTTATCAGAATAGATATGCAGACAATATCCAGTTTATTTCCATTAGTGTAGATGAGGATAAAGGAAGATGGATTAGATCTCTTAAAGCAAAACCATCACAAATTCCACAGTATTGGTTGCCAAATCCTGAAAAATTGATGGACAAGTATAAAATACAGGCAATCCCAAGATTTATTATTGTTGATCCTGAGGGGAAAATATTTAATCTAAATACTCCTTTCCCTGATGAAGATAATTTCGTAGAAATTTTGGATAAGCTGAAGAAATATTAACTTTGCAGCAAATTAGAAATAAATAGAAGTTATGAGAAAAACTCAGATTACCATAGATGTAGAACTGGATGAAAACCACATCCCGGAAAATATCACCTGGAACGCTCAGGATGGAGGTATTGAAAAGGAAGAAACAAAGGCAACGATGATCTCTGTTTGGGACGATAAGGCGATGGAAGCTCTAAGAATCGATCTTTGGACAAAAGAAATGCCGGTTGATCAAATGAAAATGTTCATTCACCAGATTCTTATTTCGTTGGGAAATACCTATCAAAGAGCGACAGGAGAAGAAGATGTGGCACAATGGATGGAGCAAATCGCTGAGGAATTCGCAATTAAATCTGCAATAAAAATGTAAGAATGCTTTTGGCTTTTAGCAACTGGCAATTAGCTTTTTGCTAAAAGCGTAAGCAAATAATAATAATTT
The DNA here is from genome assembly GCA_965651845.1 of uncultured Chryseobacterium sp. Lineage (GTDB taxonomy): Bacteria > Bacteroidota > Bacteroidia > Flavobacteriales > Weeksellaceae > Chryseobacterium. The sequence continues at coordinate 1,283 of CBFGVN010000079.1, forward strand.
GGTAAGCTAGTTGTAAAGCTAAGCGCCAAAAGCAATAAGCTAAAAGCAAAAATATTATGAATTTTAATACAAAAGTTATTCACGGAGGACAGCACCACGAATCTACAACAGGTTCTGTGAATGTTCCTGTATTTTTAACGTCTACATTCGCACAAAAAAGCCCGGGAGTACATTCCGGCTACGAGTATTCAAGAGCAGCAAACCCTACAAGACAGGCTTTGGAAGACTCTCTGGCAAGCATTGAAAACGGAGCAAGAGGTTTGGCTTTTGGTTCCGGATTGGCAGCTATAGATTGCGTTTTAAAGTTGTTAAATCCTGGAGATGAGGTAGTTGCTGTGGATGATTTATATGGCGGAACATACAGAATGTTCACCAGACTTTTTGAAAAATATCAGTTGAAATTTACATTCGTGAATTTTGATGACGCTTCTAAAATTGCAGACGTTATTACCGATAAAACAAAATTGATCTGGATTGAAACACCAACAAATCCATTAATGAAATTAGTGGATATTAAAGCAGTTGTGGAAATTGCAAAAGGGAAAGATATCTTAGTTGCGGTCGATAATACTTTCGCAACTCCTTATCTTCAAAGGCCGATTGACCTGGGAGCTGATATTGTAATGCACTCTGCAACAAAATATTTAGGTGGTCATTCAGATGTCATTGCAGGAGCTTTAGTGGCAAAAAATGCTGAGCTGGGAGAAAAACTTCACTTCATTCAGTTTGCGAGTGGTGGAATTTTAGGCCCTCATGATTCTTATCTTGTGTTGAGAGGTATCAAAACACTGGCTTTAAGAGTTCAGAGACATTCGGAAAACGGAATGGCTGTAGCAAAATATCTGGAAAATCATCCGGCTGTTGCTCAGGTAATCTATCCGGGATTGGAATCTCATCCTCAATACGAACTGGCAAAATCTCAGATGAAAGACTTTGGAGGAATGGTTTCTTTCACTTTCAAATCAGGGAAAAAAGAAGATGCCGTTAAATTCTTAGAAAAATTAAAAGTATTCACATTAGCAGAATCTTTAGGAGGAGTAGAATCTCTGGCTAATCATCCGGCGCTAATGACTCACGCTTCAATTCCTGCAGAAAAACGTGCTGAACTTGGGATTACCGATGATTTGGTTCGTTTAAGTGTCGGAATCGAAGATGCGGAAGACCTGATCGCAGATCTGGAAAGAGCTTTTGCTTAATTGAATAAGTCTTAGAGTTCTTTACTGAGTGAAACGCCTTTGCGAACTTAAAAACAGTTAGTCGTTTAGTCGTCAAAAAATCTTTGCGAACTTTGCGTTAAAAAAATAACATAAAGAATTATTTAAAATAAAAAATAATGAGAAAGATTCAGATTGTATTTCTTCTAATTTTGAGTCAGATTGCCTATTCTCAGGTGAAAACGACTGATGAGCTGTATAAAACGGCTAAGAAATTGGATAGTTTGATTTTCGATATTGGATTTAATAAATGTGATCTTTCTCATTATGATTCCATTATCAGCAACGACTTGGAGTTCTACCACGATAAAGGTGGAATTACTTCGGGAAAGGATGCTTTCACAGCTTCTATTAAAAACAACATTTGCGGAGGACCCAACAAAGTAAAGCGTGAATTGGTTCCGAACACAATGAAAGTTTATCCTCTATATAACAAGAATGTTCTATATGCTTTCATTCAGGAGGGAGAACATGATTTCTTTGAGTTTTTTAATGGAAAGTGGAACAAAGGAGGTCATGCAAAATTTACCATTCTTTGGATTTTGGATGGGAAAGACTGGAAAATGAAAAGAGTCTTAAGCTACGATCATCAATAATACTCTATTTTGTCAAAGTTTAAATCTTTGACAAAGTTTTTTAATTTTAATAAAAATGACAAGAAAAGCCAATAGTCAGGATTTACAGCAATTAGCCGAGTTATTCGATCAATACAGAGTTTTTTATCATAAAGAATCTGATATTCCTGCTGCAGAAAGTTTTTTAAAAGAAAGAATCGAAAATAAAGATTCTGAAATTTTTGTAGCTGAAAGTGATGGAAAGTTGGTTGGTTTTGTTCAATTATATCCATTATTTTCCTCAAGCCGAATGAAACGCTATTGGCTGCTGAATGATTTATATGTAAATGAAAATCATCGTGGAAAAGGCTATTCAAAAGAACTGATTGAAGAATCAAAAGGATTGGCAAAAAACACAAATGCCTGCGGAATTCTCCTTGAAACCGGAAAATCCAACGATATCGGAAATAAGCTGTATCCAAGTTGCGGATTCGAAATTTACGACGAAGTGAATTTCTACGAATGGACAAATAATTCATAGTGAATTGTCAATAATCAATTGTGAGTTTTCTCAAACTCATCACTCATAATTAATAACTTATAACTAAAATATGACTGATTTTCAAAAATACATTCAGAGATATTTAGACAAAATTCCATCCGGGGATTGGTTGGGAGAATTGAAAAAGTCGGGAAAAAAAACCGTTGAAATTTATTCAAAACTTACAGAGCAACAATCTCTTTTTGCCTATGCAGAAGGAAAATGGATCTTGAAAGAATTGCTTTTGCATCTATCCGATACGGAAAGGGTTTTTCAATACAGAATTTTAGCATTTGCAAGAGGCGATCAAAATGAATTACCAGGCTTTGATGAGGAACTCTATGCAAATCAGTCTTTTGCCAATGAAAGAAGCTTAGAGTCTTTATTAGAGGAATATCAATTGATCAGAAAGTCATCACAGATTTTACTGGAAACGTTGAATCCATCAGCTTTAAAAAATACCGGAATTGCCAACGGAAACGAGATTTCGGTAGAAACTATCGGAAAATTGATTGTAGGACATAATTTTCATCATTTGAATATTATTGAAGAAAGATATTTGCCGAAGCTATGATGCGTCTATTAAAAAATAAATTAATCCTTATATGTTTATTGATTTTTGTAGTTTCTCTTTTCTTTAATGCCTTTAAGGTTGAAGATATGGGGAAAATTACAGATTATTCTTCAATTAATATTTTTCTTATTGGTACTCTCGGTTTTCTTGGAGGAGGAATTTTAGAATTTTTTATTTGGACTGCAAATATTTGGCTTTTCATTTCAATCGTTTGTGTTTTTAGAAAGAAATTTTTTGCTTCAATTATAACAGGAATAATTGCTTTATCTATTTCCGGATCTTTTATGTTGTGGAAAGAAATTTTGGTTTCCGAAAGTGGGAGAACAGCTAAAATTTATAGTTGGGAAACAGGTTACTTTCTATGGCTGATCTCAATTTTATGAATAATCTCATCTTCGGTTTATTTGAAAGTAAAAAGAGAATAGTTAAAAAATCAATAGGAATGGGCTTTAGCCCGTTTTTATTTTATAGATATAAAAAAGGCTTTAGCCAAAACTTAAAAAGAATTTATATTTTTGGCAAAACAACACAAATGCCATTTATTAAAATTTACATTCATGTCGTTTTCTCGACAAGAAATAGAATACCTTACTTCAATACTCCCGAATTAAGAATCAAAGTTTGGAAGCATATCAAAGAGAATGCAGCTGAAAAAGGAATTTTTCTGGATATGGTCAATGGTTATTCAGATCATTGTCATTGTTTAATTTCTCTTGGTTCAAATCAGAATATTGAAAAAATTGTTCAGCTATTGAAAGGTGAGGCCTCTCATTGGATAAATAAAAATCAACTAACTAAAGAAAAATTCGTCTGGCAGGATGAATATTTCGCAGTTTCAGTTTCTGAATCTATGGTTGAGTTGGTAAGAAGCTATATTAAAAATCAGGAAAATCATCACAAGAAAAAATCATTTACCGAAGAATATCAGGAGTTTATTGATAAATATAATTTTAAATAGATTTTGGCTAAAGCCAGATGTGATCATGCAACCATTTTAAACGGGCTAAAGCCCGCTCCTATTGAATATAAACACACTGTTTTTAAAAAGATTTTATACAAAGATTCGTAAATTTGCAGTTGGAAAATCAATAGGAACTAACCTTTTTGATTAAAATTAAAGTCTATATTGGCTTTAACCAAAACCTAAAAACTTTCGATCAACAATGGAAAACATCATCAACATATTAAAATCCGGCGGAACCATTCTTTACCCAACCGATACAATCTGGGGAATTGGGTGTGACGCAACAAATATAGAAGCCATCAACAAAATTTTTGAAATAAAAAAACGTGAAAAAAACAAATCCATGATCATTTTGGTGGAATCTGAAAAGAGGCTGCAGGATTTGGTGGATGTTCCGGAAATGGCTTGGGAAATCATTGATTTAAGTGAAAAACCGGTAACAATTGTTTATGAAAATCCAAGAGGATTGCCGAAAGAATTATTGGCAGAAGATGGAAGCATAGGAATTCGTTTAGTGAAAAATGATTTTTGTAAAAAATTAATAACAAAACTAAACAAACCTTTGGTATCGACTTCCGCTAATTTCAGTGGTGATAAAAGTCCATTGAAATTCTCAGATATTTCACCCGAAATTATTAATTTGGTAGATTATGCGGTGGAAGAAGACAGAGAAAAAGTTTCAAAATATTCCGGTTCTTCGGTGATAAAAATCTGGAGCGACAACAGAATAAAAGTTTTACGCGAATAAAAAACAAGATTTTAATTATCTTTGCAAAACCATTTAACCATTAAGAAACCGGAAATTGAGTTTTTTTAAACTTAAAATCTGATTTCTTAATGGTTTTAAATTAGATATTGATCAGGAGCTAACCAAGCAATTATAAATCTAATATCTAACATCTAATATCTAACATCTATTAAAATGTTCATCAATTTAAATCAAAATAAAAATCTTAAACTTTTCAAAATCATTTCTGAGGTCTCCGATAGGAACAATCAGTCTGTATATATCGTTGGAGGCTATGTTCGGGATTTATTGATGAAAAGAAAAGCATCAACGGATATTGATTTTGTGACTGAACAAAGCGGAATTGAGCTTGCCCAAAGTGTCGCCAAGGAAATTGATCCGAAAACAAAGGTTTCTATTTTCAAAACGTACGGAACAGCCATGATCAAGTACAAAGATCTTGAGCTGGAATTTGTGGGTGCCAGAAAAGAAAGCTATACCGAAAGCAGCAGAAAACCGGAAGTTGAGGGCGGAACCATTGAAGATGATCAGAAAAGAAGGGATTTCACAATAAATGCGATGGCGATTTCTTTAAATAAAGATAATTTCGGAGAGCTTGTAGATCCTTTTAATGGAATTGGCGATCTGGAAAAAGAAATCCTAAGAACACCCTTGGAACCGGCTCAAACCTACTCTGATGATCCTTTAAGGATGATGAGAGCTATTCGATTTTCTTCGACGCTGCAGTTTCAGATTGAGGAAAATTCACTGGAAGCGATTGAGCAGGAAGCGGAAAGAATTAAAATTGTTTCCATGGAAAGAATTATGGTTGAATTTAATAAAATCATGCTTTCTAAAAAACCTTCCATTGGTTTGAAATTAATGGAACAGACGGGATTGATGAAATTAATTATTCCTGAACTTATCGATCTGAAGGGCGTAGAAGAAGTGGAAGGACAGACCCACAAGGATAATTTTTACCATACGCTCGAAGTTGTCGACAATATTTCTGAAAATACGGACAATCTTTGGCTGCGTTGGTCGGCCTTGCTCCACGATATTGGAAAAGCTCCCACAAAAAAATTTGTTGAAGGAACGGGCTGGACTTTCCATGGACATGAATTTTTGGGTTCCAAAATGGTAAAAACATTATTTCAAAGATTAAAATTACCGTTGGGTCCGGATATGAAATACGTTCAGAAAATGGTAAAGCTTTCATCACGTCCAATTGCTTTGATCACGGATGACGCTTCAGATTCTGCTTTGAGGAGATTGTTATTTGATGCAGGAGAGGATCTGGAAGATCTGTTCACGCTTTGCAAAGCCGATATCACAACAAAAAATACTAAAAAACAGGAAAAATTCAAGAAAAACTTTGAATATGTTGCGGTTAAGATCAAAGAAGTGGAAGAAAAAGATCAGGTGAGAAATTTCCAGCCGCCTATTTCCGGGGAAGAAATTATGGCAATGTTTAATCTGAAACCGGGCCGTGAAATTGGGATTTTAAAGGAAAAAGTAAAAGAAGCTATTCTTGAAGGCGAGATCGGAAATCATAGCGAGGAAGCGAGAAATTTTGTGATCGCAGAAGCCGGGAAATTGGGTTTAAGCTTAGCATAAATTTCCCCATATATATTTTAGCAATTAGCATTAGCAATGTCATCCTGAGCGCGAAGCAGTCGAAGGATTTATACAATTAAATTTTAAAATATTTTCAAATTAATATAAAGCAATGGATTAATTTCTGTTGCTTTTTTTTGTTTCATGAATCTCTATTTTTAACCACAATGGTCACAAAAGATCTGCATCTCAATTTCACTCAGTTAAGATTCCATTATCATTGCGATCGTCACGTAATGGTAAAATAAAAACAGAAAACTTTGATTAAATAAAATCCGGGCGGTTTCGAAGAAACCGCCCGGAAAAAAAACACAAATGATGAAAAAAAATAAAAAATTATATTGAATACCGAAGTATACATTTCTTAGTTCCAGTAGAATGCGTTTGTCCCTTTACCTGCTGTAAAAGTTTTAAGTAAAGATCCCGAAGTAGAATATACACTGATTTTACTGTCCTGCGTAAACCCATTAGCATCCGAAGTAAAGATTTTATCATTTACCACACTGAATCCGTATAAGTTAGAATATGGATCAATGCTGTTAGCCACAGTGAATAATGGAGCAGAAGGAGCTGTTGTAGCCGTCACATCCATTGCATACACATTAAGTCCTGAAGTGAAATAGATTTTTCCTTTTTCGATTTCAAGATTCGTCGCATTGGCAATACCTGTTAAAGTATAAGTTTTTGTAATGCTTCCCGTATTGGAAATTTGGTAGATATAAGAATCTGAAGTTCCTGCAGCGATGGCATACACCATGTCGTTGTTCTCGATCATTTTATTGATATTTCCGCTTGGAAGGGTAATCGTAGACTGCACTTCGTTGTTTGAAGTCGTGATATACGAAATTTTATTTCCGAAACCGTAAGATGCATTTTGTACGAAAATATTGTTCCCTGCTTCTACCACTCTCTCAGCACTATCTGTAAAACTGATTTTTTTAACGAAAGACAGATCAGATGATTTATAAATGCTTACATACTTATCTCCACCGAATTTATCGTTGGTTACATAGATATTATTGTTTGCAAAAGCCATAAAACGGGGAGAATTCAGTTGGGAAGTAATTTCTCCGGTTCTCTTAAAATTATAACGGTTTACAATCTGGATTTTTTTGGAATTATTCAATAAAAGATAAGCATTTTCACCATTGAAAGTAATGCTCTGCAATACATCTCCAAGATTGGAACCTCCATTGTTGCCGGAGAAAATATTGTCTTGTTTAATGCTTAAATCCGAGCTTACATAAGTTACTTCCGCATTCGGCTTCCCGAAATTTCCTTCGTTGGCTACTAGAAATCCGTTTCCGTAGTACATTTCTTCAGTCACGTTATCATCATCACTACAAGAAATGTTGAAAAGCAATGCAGAAGCAAAAGCAATCGTCAAAAGTCTGTTTATTTTCATAATATTTTTTAGTTTAAAAATTAATTGTAGCATAAATACTATAATTTCTCTTGGGCATCGGATAGTAGGAAACCGTTTGATAGACAGTATTTGTAATGTTGTTTACTTTAAATCCTAAAGTATATTTTTTAAGAAGCGTTGCAGAAATTCCCATATTCAAAACAAAATAAGAATCTATTGCATCCGCTCTTTTTTCATCTGTTGTGGTATAGGTGAGACCGTTGAAAAGCCCCTGAACATACACTCTCAGGAAGTTATACTGATAATCAATATTCCCAAAAGCTTTATGAATAGGGACGTATACCATTTGCATTCCGGTTTCTTTGTTGGTCGATTTCGAATAAGTATATCCGGCGTTGAGCCTGAAACCATGTTTTCCAAAGTTTTTATTAAAAGTAACCTGAGATTCCAGTCCGTAAATTTCTGCTTTGTAAGTATTGAATGCAGCCCAATATCCATAAGGCGTCGGAAGCCAGTTGATGTAATTTTTAACGTCCATATAATACGGACTTAATGTAATTTTAAAATCCCCGAAGCTGAATTCATGATCCATGTCCAGATTGATTGATGTTTCCGGAAGCAGATCCGGATTTCCTCCTTTTTCCCAATAAAGATCATTAAAAGAAGGAATTCTTAAATTTCTGGAAACGCTTAATCCTACGTTATACCATTTCACGGCATTCCATTTTCCTGAAAAAGAATATAAAAGGGGAGAAGTAATATCTTCCACAAAATCTTTTTTCATTCCTACCTCAAAACGAAGATCCGGAGTGGCAAAATATCGTATCAAACCGGCAACAGATCCCATATTTCTGCTGACGTCTCCAATTCCCGACTGGTATCCTTCACCTTTATTCACCTGAAATTCTCCAATGACATTTACATTGATTTTCGGGGTGATGAAGTAATTAAAATCATTTTTAAAAATATAATTCTTTCCTTCCGCACCACTTTCTTTGGGTTTATCAATATCCCCAAAATATTGGAAATTATCCTCCGTATAAGCAGCCTTTAAGCTGTTGGAAAGATTGGTTTTATTGATGTCCCAAGCCAGCAAACTTCTTAAAGTCTGGGCTTTATATTTGGTTTTATTACCGTTTTCTACAAAAATAGGGTAGTATTGTGAGCCGTCGAAAATCTGGTTTTGCCAAGAAATTGTCTGATGCGGAGCTATTTTATAAGATGTTCCCAGATTAATGGATGTGTTGTAATATTTTCCGTTCCTGTTGATGTATTCTTTTTCCGGAACTTTATAATCATTCTGGCTGATGAAATAATTTCCGGAAACTTTGAAGCTGAATTTATCATTGCTGAAAGAAGCCTTCGCAAAATTATTATATGTATCAAATGAAGCGACTTCCGAGTAAATAGAAGCTCCAAAACCTTTATTAAAATCCAGATTATTGTTTAAATGAATGCTTCCTCCGATAGCCGAGCTTCCGTATTGCACACTTCCTCCGCCAGCTTTTACTTCCAGCTGGTCATACCCGAAAAGCGGAATATTATTCACATCACCTTGCCCGAGGAAATTAGAATTAATATTGATTCCGTTCCACACAAAAGCAGTGTGTCCAGCGCTTGTTCCTCTGAATGAAGGGGAAGAAACAGCTCCTCGTCCGTTTTCCTTAATGTAAACCTGTGATTGAAAACGTAAAAGCTCCGAAAGATTGGTGGTGTTTTTCTCGATGTCTTTTGGGGTGATGGTATTAACTTTATGAAAAAGTTTTACCTTATTCATTTGATTGTCAAAAATATAAACTGTGTCAATCGTTTTCTCCTGTGCCAAAAGAAAACAACCGTAAGACGAAAAAAGCAGTACTAAAGATCTTTTTATATCCATTATCTTTTACTTTTCCTCCGAAAGCAATGTATTTAGTTATAATTTTGGCAGGTCTCCTGACTTTCGCTTTCTACACCTTCCCGTTTTCACAGTGGTTTTTCGTAGAAATTTCGGTTGCGATTTACAGTTGCGGGGACAGTTTGGGATTTTCGCCCAATTCCCTTTTCATTCCAAATGATTGGAAACCAAAATTTTTGCAAAGATAAAATTATTAAGCTGAAATCCAAAAAACACTAAAATGATTAAGTATTATTTTAATTTTTAATCAGTACAGTTTTAGTTTTTCAGGAGCCGGGAACCTGCTTTCCACTGCAATTCCTCATTACGCGGCTCTGCTTTGCTCCGCAGATCCATTGCCGGTTTTGCGTTACAAGCAGTGCTAGGATT
>CBFGVN010000080.1:0-11086 GCA_965651845.1 uncultured Chryseobacterium sp.
GTAAAAGTAACTTTAGGACCAAAAGGTAGAAACGTGGTAATCGAAAAATCTTTCGGTGCACCTCACGTTACAAAAGATGGGGTTTCTGTTGCTAAAGAAATCGAACTTGAAGACAAAGTAGAAAACATGGGAGCACAAATGGTAAAAGAAGTGGCTTCCAAAACCAATGATATCGCAGGAGACGGTACTACTACCGCTACTGTTTTGGCTCAGGCTATCGTAAGAGAAGGTCTTAAGAACGTAGCTGCAGGCGCCAACCCAATGGATTTAAAAAGAGGGATCGACAAAGCTGTAACTGCAGTTGTTGAAAACTTAAAATCTCAGTCTAAAACAGTTGGAGATTCTACAGAAATGGTAAAGCAGGTTGCTTCAGTTTCTGCTAACAACGACGAAACAATTGGCGCTTTGATCGCTGAAGCTTTCGGAAAAGTGGGTAAAGAAGGAGTGATCACAGTAGAAGAAGCTAAAGGTATCGATACAACAGTTGACGTTGTAGAAGGTATGCAGTTCGACAGAGGATACCAGTCACCTTACTTCGTGACAAACCCTGAAAAAATGCTAGCTGAGCTAGAAAATCCATACATTCTTTTAGTAGAGAAAAAAATCTCTTCTATGAAAGAATTGCTTCCGGTTCTTGAACCAATCGCTCAAGGAGGTAAGTCTTTATTAATTATCTCTGAAGAGGTTGAAGGTGAAGCTTTGGCAACTTTAGTGGTAAACAAATTAAGAGGTTCTCTTAAAATTGCTGCTGTAAAAGCTCCAGGATTTGGGGACAGAAGAAAAGCAATGTTGGAAGATATCGCGATCTTAACTGGCGGACAGGTGATTTCTGAAGAGCAAGGTTTCACTATGGAAAACATTTCTTTAGACATGCTGGGAACTGCTGAAAAAGTTTCTATCGATAAAGACAATACAACAATCGTAAATGGAGGTGGTGACGAAAGCAAGATCAAAGGAAGAGTTTCTCAGATCAAAGCTCAGATGGAAACTTCTACTTCTGATTACGACAAAGAAAAATTACAGGAAAGACTGGCTAAATTAGCCGGAGGTGTTGCCGTTCTTTACGTAGGTGCAGCTTCTGAAGTTGAAATGAAGGAGAAAAAAGACAGAGTAGACGATGCTTTACACGCTACAAGAGCAGCTGTTGAAGAAGGTATCGTAGCTGGTGGTGGTGTTGCTTTGGTAAGAGCGATCTCTGCTTTGGAAAACCTTACAGGAATCAATTCTGACGAGTCTACAGGTATTAAAATCGTAAAAAGAGCTATCGAGGAACCATTGAGACAAATCGTTGCCAACGCAGGTGGCGAAGGTTCTGTAATCGTTGCTAAAGTGGCAGAAGGAAGCGGAGATTTCGGATACAACGCAAAAACTGACGAATACGTAAACATGCTTGAAGCAGGAATCATCGATCCTACAAAAGTAACAAGAGTTGCCCTTGAAAATGCAGCTTCTGTTTCAGGAATGCTTCTTACAACGGAATGTGTGATCACTGAAGTGAAAAGCGCAGAGCCAGCCATGCCAATGGGTGGTGGAATGCCAGGAATGATGTAACAGCGTGTCGCTGAGACAATTTAATATATTAACCGTTCAGATTTTCTGAGCGGTTTTTGTATTTTAGCTAAATATACAGACTTTATGTTCAAAAGAATCTTATCAAAAATTTTCCATAAATCCTTTAACGAAGAAATAAATAGTTATAGGAAATACTTAGATAATCAGCTCCAGGAAAAATTGAATGAATTTGATGCAATTCGAATTGAAAATAATATAGAAAACAAAGATGATTTAATAGAAGAGCTTAAAAAAATTGTAATTAATGGGTTCACATATAAGTTCACACCTACAGTAGAAGGTAGAGGAAAAAAACTATTATTTCATTTATTTAATGATGGCGATATAAGTAAGCTGCAAATCTTGCCAAAAGAAGTTAAATTGATACAATTATATTTAAAGGATGAAATAAGTTTCGAAGACGATAATGATTTTTTAAACAATTCCAAAACTAAATTTAAAGAGAATACAGAAATAGTTGCAGTAAATGAAATTGATTTTTTTAATACAATAAATCGAGACAGCTTCAATGATTTTTTAAACCTAAATGATAATATAGAATTAGAACCAATTCAATCTATTCCAAATTTTGAGATAATTGATGAATATTCAAAAATTATTTCAGCAGCTGCTATTTCATTAAATATTCAAGAATATAATACTTCGGGAAGTAATGTATATAAAAAAGCTTACCGAAATATTACAAATAAAATTGACTTTGAAAATCAAATTGGAGGTTACCCATATTGGAATAGTATTTATTTAGAAAGTCAATATTCTCATTCAATAGGTAAATTAAAATTCTTGGCTCAATACAAGTTTCAAACAGAATATGCTCATAACAATTCCACAGGCATAATGTGTATATATTTCTTTTTTGATAAAAATACATCCAAAATAATTCACTTCTTTGTCCCTAAACTGATACAAGAATCTCGCTCGTTTATATAATTGATAAACTTTGAAGACTTTTACCTAATTTTACCAAAACCACAAAAACATCAATATGAACCTAAAAACCCTAATCACCCACACCGCCCAATACAACAACTGGGTGGTCAACAAGTACATCGACTGGCTTTCTACAAAGTCTGATGAACAGCTTAATCAGGAAGTCATTTCAAGCTTTCCGACGATCTTGAAAACATTGCATCATATCTGGCAGACGCAGGAATATTGGTGGAGCTATATTGCAGAAAATGAGGAGTTCGATTTTAAAGGAATTTCAGCAAAAACAACGAAAGAAGAAATTTTCTCCGGAATAAAAAACAACTCCGAAAAGCTTATGAAATATGTCGAAAGCCTTTCCGAAGAAGACCTTGCAAAAAACGTAAAGATCGAGTCACCATGGTTTCAATGTGATTTTTCCAAGTATGAATACATCCAGCATGTCATTATGCACGGTACATATCACAGAGGTCAGATTGTAACCATGGGGCGAAATGTCGGGATAACCGACGCTCCAATGACGGATTACAATTTCTGGAATATCTATAAAGATGCAGACATAACAGTCAGCTAAATACAAATCAAACATAAAAAACCGTTCTATTTCCAGAGCGGTTTTTTTATATAAAAACAAATGCATAAGTTTACAGGTTCTAAATTTTTCAACCAAACACACGCACAATGGAAAATAAAAAAGACGAACACATTCTGGACAATGGCCCATTCTACCACGGTACCAAAGCAGATCTGCAGATCGGGGACTTGCTGACAGCCGGATTCGGATCCAATTATCACCCCGAAATCATCATGAATCATATCTATTTTACGGCTTTACAAAACGGCGCAGGACTGGCTGCTGCACTGGCCAAAGGCGATGGCCGTGAACGTGTATATATCGTGGAGCCTACAGGAAATTTCGAAAATGATCCCAATGTAACCGATAAAAAATTTCCGGGCAACCCTACCCGATCCTATCGCAGTACAGAACCTTTAAAAATCGTGGGTGAAGTAACTGATTGGGTAAGATTAACAGATGAAGAACTTCAAAACTGGAGAGAAAGAATAGCAAAATTACGGGAGAATCCAAACGCTGAAATTATCAATTAGTTGATTGTTTAAAAAATTCACATTTTACAATTCACAATTCACAATTTTCACTTAATTTAATTAACAATGAAAAAAATAATCCTGGATCTCGCTACCACTTTAGACGGATTCATTGAAGGGCCTAACGGAGAAATCGACTGGTGCATCATGGATGATGATATAGATTTTGATGGGTTTCTTTCCAGCATCGATACAATATTCTATGGAAGAGTAAGCTACGACTCTTGGGGAAATTATCAGCCCGATGAAAATGCAGCCCCTGAAGAGATCAAACTTTGGGAAGCTGTTCATTCAAAAAATAAATTTGTATTTTCAAGCCAGAACAGAGAAGATCAGAACGCTGTTTTTATTCATTCCGATATTGAAGAAAAAGTCGCAGAAATAAAGCAGCAAGGCGGAAAAGATATCTGGCTGTACGGCGGTGCGAGCCTCATCAAAACTTTTATCCAGTTAAATTTGATTGATGTTTACAGAATCTCCGTTCATCCGATCGCTTTAGGAAAAGGAAAACCTTTGTTTGAAGATTTAAAAAACAGATTACATTTAAAATTAATCAAAACAAATGTTTTCAAATCTGGTGTAGTTCAGTTGATTTACGAGCCCGAAAAATAAAAAATCATGGAAAATAAAAATTATGAAAGAGTCTTAAAAATGTCCTTTGCCGGAGTTTATCCGCATTATATTGAAAAAGCAGAAAAGAAAGGGCGCACAAAGGAAGAAGTACATGAAATTATTTTCTGGTTAACGGGTTATAACGAAAAAAATCTTCAGGAAATTCTGGAGAACAAAACCAATTTCAAAGATTTTTTTGAGCAGGCACCTCAGATTAATCCCAATGCTTCGTTGATAAAAGGAGTAATTTGCGGCTATCGTGTGGAAGAAATTGAAGATGAATTAATGAGAAACATCCGTTACCTGGATAAATTGATCGATGAATTGGCCAAAGGAAAATCCATGGATAAAATTCTGAGGAAATAGATTTTGTTTTGATCAGAAGCTGGAGGAGGGAAGCTGGAAGTTTAACATACTGTCATATTTTGTTACGGTAACAACCTTCCTCCTCCATCTTCCATTCCCAAATTATTTTTTTCACAACTTTTGTCCAATCTCCAAAATTCGATTGTTATTAGAGTATAAACCCATAAAAATTATACATAATGAAAATCACAGTAATCGGCGGTACAGGTCTTATCGGAAGTAAGCTTGTCAACAGCCTTACAAATTTAGGACATGAGGTTTTGGCGGCTTCCCCGAACTCAGGAGTGAATACACTTACAGGAGAAGGTTTAGACAAAGCTTTGGAAAATGTAGATGTTGTGGTAGACGTTGCCAACTCTCCTTCTTTTGCGGATGACGATGTGATGAATTTTTTCAAAACATCAGGTGAAAATTTAATGGCTGCAGAAAAAAAGGCAGGCGTAAACCATCACATTGCACTTTCAGTTGTAGGAACTGAGCGCTTGCAGGAAAGTGGCTATTTCAGAGCGAAACAGATTCAGGAAGACATCATCAAAAATGCAGGAATTCCTTACACCATCGTTCATTCCACACAGTTTTTTGAGTTTGTTGGCGGAATTGTTAAATCTAGCACGATAGATCATAAAATCTTGGTTTCCCCGGCATTAATTCAGCCTATCGCTTCAGACGATGTGGTAAAAGCAATGACAGCCGCAACCATAGGTGAACCTAAAAACTCAACCGTAGAAATCGGTGGTCCGGACAAGATCAAATTATCTGATCTGGTGAAAAAATACATCACGATCATGAAAAATCCTGATGAAGTGGTTTCAAGCCCTGAAGCAACTTATTTCGGTGCTCCGTTGAATGATTCTACTTTAATTCCAAATGACGATGCAAAGCTGGGAACGATCCATTATGACGAATGGATTTCAAATCCTGATAATCAGAGATAATTTTTTTTCGTTTTAATCTTTAGTTAAGTAACATTTAAGCAAGTATCTCATTCTGACGAAGGAAGAATCTCATTAATATTTTTTTATAGATTCTTCAATACGCCGCGCTTCTTTCAGAATGACAAGCATAATGTAAATTAAACGACTGAATTTTAAACCCAAAACTTTAAATCAAGTTTATTAAATTTATACAATCCAATTACAACATTTATTAAATTTTAAATCCAAAAAATTATGAACGAATTCTTAATCGCAATACACAGAGATATTATCAACAAAGACGCGTCTCCTTCACCGGAACAAATGCAGGCTTCTATTCAGCCGTTTCAGGACTGGCTGGGAAGTATTGCAGCACAAAACAAACTGGTTGCTCCACCCAAAAGATGGGATCTTGACGGAAGAGTGGTGAAAAATGACACCGTAACCAACGGACCTTACGCAGAAATCAAAGAATCTATCGGCGGAATGTTCATTATCAGAGCTAAAGATTATGATGAAGCCGTAGAAATTGCAAAAGGATGCCCGATCCTTCACTGGGGAGCCAGCGTGGAAGTGAGAATGGCGATTCCTCCTGTGGCACAATAACTTTTTATAGCTACATTAAATGCACGAACAGGCATTAATACCAAACTTATTCCGGACAGAGTACAGGAAAATTGTTTCCGTACTCTGTTCGACATTTGGTATTGATCATATCGAAATCGCCGAAGACATTGTGAGCGATACTTTCCTCACCGCCACAGAATCCTGGAGCATCAACGGAATCCCGGAAAATCCGACGGCCTGGCTTTATACGGTGGCAAAAAATAAAACCAAAAATCATTTAAAAAGAGATCAATTATTTCAGCAAAAAATATCGACTGAAATAAAGTATACCTCATCCAATACCGAAGAATTTGACATAGACCTTTCCCAAAAAAAACATTATCGACAGTCAGCTTGCGATGATGTTTACCATCTGTAATCCTAGTATTTCAAAAGAATCTCAAATTTCTTTAGCCTTAAATTTACTCTGCGGATTCGGAACCCAGGAAGTTGCCGACGCTTTTTTGGTCAATAAGGAAGTCGTTTATAAAAGATTAAAAAGAGCCAAAGAAAAACTGAAAACGGAGGGTATTAAAATCGAGCAGCCTTCTGTTTCACAGATCAATTCCAATTTACAGACGGTTCTTACTACATTATACTTACTATTTTCTGAAGGTTATTATTCTACTTCTCAAAATGCGATTTTACGAAAAGATCTATGCGAAGAAGCGATAAGACTTACTTCATTGCTTCTAGAAAATCCCATGACCAATTCACCTTCTACCAATGCATTGCTGTCGATGATGTACTTTCATTCCTCAAGATTTAATGCAAGAATCAGTGAAAATGGAGAAAATATTTTATACGAAGAACAGGACGATACTTTATGGGATCATGCTTTAATTGAAAAGGGGATAAAATTTTTAAATCAAAGTGCCTCCGGAAATTCCCTGACCAAATTTCACATCGAAGCAGCCATCGCTTATTGGCATACCAAGAAGAAAGACACCGGTGAAAAATGGGAAAATATTTTGCAGCTGTACAATCAGCTCTTACAAATCGAGTACTCTCCTATCGCCGCGCTCAACCGTACTTTTGCCTTTGCGAAAGTGAGAGGAAAATCCGAAGCCATTTCCGAAGCCGAAAAACTCAATCTTACAGATAATCCTTTTTATTTTTCATTGTTGGGACATCTTTATACGGATATTGATGATATGAAAGCAATAGAAAATTTTGAAAAAGCGTTGAAGCTTTCCAATTCAAGTTCGGTTTCTTATACTCTGAAAAAGTATATTGATCAGTTGACAAAAAAAATCGATAACAATTTATAAACTTCACGTCTTGTCAGAGTAAGAATTTCAAAAGAAAAAATAATGAAGAATAATTTATATACAATGCTCTAATTTTTAAGGCATTTACTATTTTTACAGAAACAACAAATGGGTAAAATTAAAATTGAAGTTTTGAAAATAAAAATCCAAGAAGGAATTGATAGTAGGATTGCAATTAATTTTAATCCTAAAAAACATCTTGAACTTCTAAAAACTAAAGTAAAAAAACTCAATAATCATGGCTAAAGCAAACAAAACCACCGAAACAGCAGTCAGCGTAACCGATTTTATCAATTCATATGTAGAAAAAGACGAAAAGAAGACAGATAGTTTTCAGTTGATTGAATTGATGAGCAAATGGTCGGGATTTGAGCCTAAAATGTGGGGGCCTACCATCATAGGATTCGGCAGCTATCATTATAAATATGCAAGCGGACATGAAGGTGATGCCCCAATCATCGGCTTTTCACCTCGGAAGGCAGAGTTTTCCTTGTATGTCTATTCACCAACCGAAGAAAGCAAAACATTATTAGATGACCTTGGAAAATTTAAAATGGGGAAAGCCTGTATTTACATCAAAAAACTGTCTGATATTAATATCGATGTTTTAGAAAAAATCTGTACCCTTTCAATTGCATATATCAATGAAAATCATGAGTGTGCATGTAGAGAAAAATAATGTCGGGAATATTTATAAAAGTTAACAAAATCTTCTCCATTCCAAAAAAACTTTCTGAAACCTGTCATCTGTACGTTAAATAAAAAATCAGTAAATAATATTTCAAATCCGTCGGAATTTCTGAGCGGATTTTTTATTGTATTTAATTTAAAAATTTTAATCATAATTATTAATTACATATTAGTTTTTAATTATAAATAAAAAATAAGTGCATACTTCTATGATTTTTTGCCCGTTTTTTGCTTTCATCAAAATACCACCCAATCTTAAAATATAAAATCATGAAAAAATATCTCATCCTACTTCCTTGTTTTATTTTTTCTCAAATAAACGCACAGGAACCTGCCGCTGTTTCTCCGGACAAAATGAATATTGTAAAAACCAACGTCACAGCATATGCATTCAGAAATATCAACCTTTCTTATGAAAGAGCTTTTACACAATGGTTTTCCGTCAACATGAGCTTTGGAGCCATGCCGGAAGGAAAAGTACCTTTCATCAATTCTTTTTTAAGTGACGAAGATGAAAGAAGATTTCAGAATCTTGAAGTGAAGGCATTTAATTTTACCATAGAACCCCGGTTTTATCTCGGAGCAGGATATGGGAAAGGATTTTATGTCGCGCCTTATTACCGATATTCAAAAATTACTTCCAATACTTTTGATTTTTATTACGATTATAATTTCAGCGGAACAACCTACCAGATTCCATTGAAAGGTTTCGGAAATGCCAATGGAAACAGCGGCGGAGTAATGGTAGGTGTACAGTTTTTCCTTACCAATAAGCAAAATTTAGTTTTAGATTTATGGATTGCAGGCGCTCATTACGGAGCCGGAAAAGGAGATTTCACCATGACCAGCGATGTGGTTCTCACCCCGGATATGCAGGCTCAGCTGAAAAAGGAAATAGAAAATCTCGACATTCCTTTTGTAAACTACACCGTGGAAACCAATGCAAATGGAGCTAAAATTTTGATCGACGGACCTTGGATTGGCTTTAGAAGTGGGTTATCTCTGGGGTATAGGTTTTAGAGTTGATGTGTTGGAAACTTTTAGAGATTAAAACTTTACTTAAAAAATAATTTATTTGATTCATAATGGAAAAAAGAAATATCTTTCCTTCATGAATTCATCACAAATTACCACCGCCCAAAGAATCAAAGCCATTGTCGGCGGCTCTATAGGAAATCTTGTAGAATGGTATGACTGGTATGCATATGCTGCATTTGCCATTTATTTTTCCAATTCTTTTTTCCCGGGAGCGAGTCCTACGGCACAACTCATGA
Source organism: uncultured Chryseobacterium sp. (assembly GCA_965651845.1). GTDB lineage: Bacteria > Bacteroidota > Bacteroidia > Flavobacteriales > Weeksellaceae > Chryseobacterium. Next base: position 9,340 of record CBFGVN010000080.1, read on the forward strand.
ATACTGCAGGAATCTTTGCCGTAGGTTTCCTGATGCGGCCCATCGGAGGATGGCTTTTTGGAAGTATTGCCGATAAAATCGGGAGAAAAAAAGCAATGACCCTTTCCGTTTTATTGATGTCATTCGGTTCTTTGCTCATTGCCCTTACTCCTACTTATGAAACCATCGGAGTCTTGGCACCATTATTATTGTTAATTGCAAGATTATTACAAGGTTTGAGTGTCGGTGGTGAATATGGAGTTTCTGCAACTTACCTTAGTGAAATGGCAACCAGCGACAGAAGAGGGTTTTATTCAAGCTTTCAATATGTAACTTTGATTGGCGGGCAATTAATTGCTTTGGGAATTCAGCTGATTCTACAAAAACTGCTGTTAACAGAAACCGAGCTGGAATCCTGGGGATGGAGAATTCCTTTTGTAATCGGAGCCATACTTTCAGTTGTTGCTTTATATTTAAGATCAAATCTTCATGAAACTGAAGCTTTTGAAAATAAAAAAGAAGTCAGCGAAAATAAAAAAGGAACCATTAAAGAATTATTAAAACATCCAAAGGCCCTGTTAACCGTTGTCGGACTAACGTTGGGCGGAACATTGGCTTTTTACACTTACACTACATACATGCAAAAATTTCTGGTGAATACCGTTCATCTTACGAAAGAAGAATCTACTTTGATTTCTTTCATCTCCTTATTCATTTTCGCATGTCTGCAACCTGTTTTCGGGGCATTATCCGATAAAATCGGGAGAAGACCGCTGCTTTTAAGCTTTGGGATTTTAGGTACCGTTTTCACTTATCCTCTTTTAAATGCACTCAGTACGACCACCTCAATGTGGGGTGCTTTCTTTCTGATTATGTCGGCTTTAATTATTGTAAGCGGCTATACTTCAATCAATGCGGTTGTAAAAGCAGAGCTTTTTCCTTCTGAAGTAAGAGCTTTAGGAGTGGGATTGCCTTATGCCTTAACGGTAGCTATTTTTGGGGGAACTGCAGAATACATTGCACTTTGGCTAAAAAAGGCTAATATGGAACATTATTTTTATTGGTATATTACGGCTTGTATTTTCTTTTCATTTATTGTTTATTCAAGAATGAAAGATACCAAAGAGATCTCCACACTGGATAAAGACTGATTTAATTTGTCTGATATAAAAGACCGGCGGCTCAGATTCTCTGAGCCGCCGGTTCTATTTTAATGATAGGCTTGCTTGAATTTCTCAAGAATATTGTCCAGATTATGTCGCTGAACATATACACTTTTTACATCTTGATATCTCGGTGATTTGTAAAATACTTCGTGGAAATCCATACTCCCGTTCCCCACTTTCACTACTTTCTGTACTTCGATATTCAACTTTCTCAATTCGTCTTTAAAAACCTGAAATTCATCTTGGATATTCTTCATCTATATTGTTGGATTTAATAAAAATTAATGACTTATTTATCAAACACCCTACCATTTTTAAGGGGTAGTGTTTAAATTCTGATTAAAGTTAATAAATTTATTGATATAAACATGACATTCCGTTAACATTTTATTCATTTATTTAAAAATACTAAATTGATTTTGCAATATTTATACGTATTCCGTACTTTTTACGTTTATTAAAAATTATAATAACCCATTGAAACTATGACTATGAGAACATTTTTTGCAGTGATAATGTTGGGCTTGTTTAATATTTTACAGGCTCAAAAACCCGAATTCAAGGCACCGGTGAAGACGTGGACGCCGGTCATCTCGCCTTCG
>CBFGVN010000081.1:0-10915 GCA_965651845.1 uncultured Chryseobacterium sp.
TATCAAAAAAATTATATAAATAATTTGGTTTTATCATAGAAATCAGCATGACATCGCTAATACTAAACTATTAACTTTAAAAGTAACTTACCAGTGTTAAGGTAAGCTGAGTCGAAGCATTTAAAATATGTTATGTTTGTTTAATTCACCTTTTAATTGGAATTTAAAACAACATTAATCCTTCTTTCAGCTTCTTTTTTTGAAATTCCGGCATAAAAATGCTTTACAAAAGGATGCTCATAACTTTCATGTGGATAAACAAAAGGCCTTCCTAATTTATTATTAATAAATACATCTGCTGGAATAGGTTCGTTAAACTCATAATCCGGAAAATAACTTGAAAGCCATCCGAAACATCCGCTTTCAAAGTCTCTGATGTTATAATTTTCTACATATTCATTAAAGCTTTTTTCACTTAATGAAACCCAAATCCCATATTCAAGATCTTGACAACTATCATTTACCTCTTGCACAAGAACTGCTCTGATGAAGTAAAATGTCTCATCAGAATATTTGACGATACATAAATCGGACGTCAATTCAGAGTTTTCTAATTCTTCATCAGACAATTGAAAATATAGATAGGGTGCAGAATAAGTTAATGCCGGCCAATCTTCTTTTTCTTCACCGCAGCATTTACAGATATATTTCATCATTTAATATATTTAAAGTCCCAAAAATACTCAAATTTCCTTACCCCACCGTCTTCGTATCCTCCTCCTTCAAAATCTTTTTCTCTTTCATGGACAGCATCATTCTTTCGCATTTGTATTTTTCCCATTCGAAATTATTGAGAAAATCAAGTGCCGCCTGGAAACCTCTGTTGAAAAGCTCTTCTTTTTCTTCTTTTTTCATAAAGAAATTCAGCCAGTTGCTCGTTCCGCAATTTACTGTCTGGATGCTATATAAATGGTAAAAGGTATGCTTGGTAAGAAATGTTTTATCATTAAAACCCTTCAACGTACTGATGATATTTCCGGCGAAGGATAGGGGAGATTTTAAAATTTCTTCACTTGTTTTTCCTTTTTCGGAAAGAATGTCGGAATCGCTGGTGAGTTGTACTCCAAACAAAGGAAGTCTCGGATAAAAAATATCGGCAGAGTGGAAAAGGTCGATCGGAAAATTCGAAATACTTCCGCCATCAATAAAAACTCCGACGGGGTTGATGTCTTCCTGTTTGGTATTCATCCAGAATTTCCAGGCGTACTTCACAGAATCATCATTTTTGTCAATTCTTTTCTGCATGGGCTCGAAAAAAAACGGAACCGACATCGAAGCCCGTACAAATTCGGCGGGGCTGATGTGTTTCATTTCCTCTTCAGACCAATAGAGATTGGCCATTGTCGGCAGTTCGACCTTTATTTTAGCATTAATATCTGTCGTAATAACGATGTATTCAGATTTTAATAGATAGAAAGGATCTTTTTTATAATATTCGTTATTTACGGCACTTTCGTAGAAGATTCTGTAGCGGATCTCGTCGATATGTTCCTTATTGTTTACCCTTATTTCTTCAATGCTGTTTAAGGCGATGGCGTAATATTCCATTCCGTTTCCGTAGCGGTAGCTAAGGTTGAGCTTTTCTCCGGATTGTACAAATTTTTTATTCAGGGCAGCGACTGTTTTAATGCCGAAACCTTCCAACACTTGTTTCATCTGGTTTAAAAATGTATTTCCGGGATTGAGACCTGAATTTCTCTTTTTTAAATCAGAATAGAGTTTACCCAGACATAAAATTCCAAAAATAACGAGGAATAAAGGAATTGCAAAAAGAATTTTGGTTTCCCAAGTTGATTTTGTGGGCAATACAAAAGCCAGTACACCAAAAAATGCAAGAATTGCCACTGCAATATAAAGATTGATTTTCAGGAAATTCTTATTGTTCAGCATGGCGTGGATGGTGGTTTTTACATACGTTTTCCCATCCATAAAATCCGCGAAATTCCAGTTGAACAAAATATCTTTGATGACTTCGCTTTTAGGTTCTTCTTTGGTTCTGCAGGCGGCAATAAGCATAGTATTGATGGCTCCTGCACTTGTTCCCGCCACTTTTAGAAAACGAATTCCGAAAATTTCCAGCCCGTACAGATAACCTACCAGTGCACTTCCCCAGACTCCGCCGCCTTCCTGAACAAATTCTACATACTGATTGCCTTCCGCATCCAGCAGATCCGAAAATTCTTTGGACGAAATATTTTCATGCAAAGCTGCAAGTTTTTCTTTGGATTGAGGGGAGAGTACATCTTCCTCAAGGATTTTATTCAGGGTTTCAGTTTTCATGACTATTTTGGTGTTTTACTTTTATTGTCATTGCGAGAGCGGGGTGACTTGGCAACCTTTGGATACTATATGAGATTGTTCATCTTAAGGGGCACAATAACAAATGTTGTGATTTAACATAATAAAAATACAAAGGTCCATTTATTAGTTTTATGATTTAAAATTAATTATATTTAAAATCTTTAATTACAGTATTTTCACGATAATTTCCTGGGAAAATCACCATTGTTTCCTTCTGGCGTAGATGAACGTGCAGATCACGACCAAAGCCATCAGTCCCAATGTGAAAAAATATCCGTATTTATGATGAAGTTCGGGCATATTATCAAAATTCATCCCATAAACTCCCGCAATAAAAGTGATAGGTAAGAAATAAACCGAATAGATCGCCAATACTTTCATCACCTGATTCGCTTTCTGATCAGAAAGAGCCAAAAACATCGAAATGAGGTTGGTGATCTGCAGATTCAGATGGTCGAAATCGGCCACAACATCTTTATGTTTATCCTTCAAATCCACCACTTCGGAATCTTGTAGTCCTAACAGCTTAAATTTGTCGACTGCATCGGTAGAAATCGTCAGTACTCTTGAATTTAATCCGGATTTTCTTTTGAGTTTATATAATCTTTTAATCTGATTGGCATGATTGGTATTTTTCAGGAAAATTTCGTTTTCTATATTATCCATGGTTTCCAAAAGGCTTATGGATTCGTCGTCGAAACTTTTCATCACCAATAAAGCAATTCTCAGGGCAATGGTTTCCGGAGTGGTTTCTTCCTGCAGAGATAAAACCTGTTTTTTGGTTTCATAGATGCTTTTGGTTTTCATCCTGTGAATGGTGATGATGGTTTTTCCCACAAGAAAAATTCCGATTTTAGTACTGATGTCGCTGATTGTATTGAGGTTTTTGCGCTCTAGCTCGGTACTTTCGCGAAGAAGGAAAAACTTTACGTTTCCGTCTTCTTCATATTTTGGCAAGTGGTTCGGGTCCAGGGTATCTTCCAGGAGAAGATTGTTGATTTCGTATCTTTCATGAAGAAATTTCAGGTCTTCCGCAGTTGGAGCCTCTACATCTACCCAATCACACTGGGTATTTCTGAAAATTGTATCAATTGGCATAAGTAAAAATAGTAATATTTTGAAAAACTATGTGTTAAATAAGTTTTATCTTTGTCAAAATTAAAAAACTATATGATTAAAAGTACAATAAAAGGGATTGGATTTCATGTCCCGGATAACGTTGTTACCAATGATAATCTAGCAGAATTAATGACCACCAATGACGAATGGATTACGGAAAGAACGGGCATCAAAGAAAGAAGACACAGAAAAGACCGATATGATTCTCAGGAAACTACTGCATACTTAGGTTTCAGGGCTTCGGAAAAAGCGATTGCCAATGCAGGTCTTACTTCAAAAGATATCGACTATATTATTTTCGCGACCCTTTCTCCGGATTATTATTTTCCGGGCTGCGGTGTTCTGTTGCAGGAGATGTTGGGTTGCGATACGATCGGTGCTTTGGATGTAAGAAATCAGTGTTCCGGGTTTGTATATTCGATGAGTGTGGCTAATGCTTTTATTAAATCAGGGACGTACAAAAATATTTTGGTGGTAGGAGCAGAAATCCATTCTTTCGGGCTGGATTTTTCTGATGAAGGAAGAGGTGTTTCCGTAATTTTCGGAGATGGAGCAGGAGCGATCGTGCTTTCTGCAACGGAAGATGAAAATACAGGAGATGTGCTGGCGTTTAATATGCACTCTGAAGGAAAATATGCAGATGAACTTTGCACCCAATTTCCGGGTTCTAAATTCGGCTGGAGCGATAGAATGAGAAAAGATCCTGAGCATGTGACGAATAAAGAAATATATCCGATCATGAACGGAAATTTTGTTTTCAAACACGCGGTGACGAGATTCCCGGAAACGATGCAGGAAGCCTTGGATAAGGCAGGAAAAACGATCGATGATGTAGATATGTTTATTCCGCATCAGGCGAATTTAAGAATTGCGCAGTTTGTGCAGCAAAAATTCGGATTGCCGGATGAGAAGGTTTTCAACAACATTCAGAAGTATGGAAACACGACGGCGGCGTCTATTCCTATCGCTTTAAGTGAAGCGATTGAGCAGGGGAAAATAAAAAGAGGAGATTTGATACTTTTATCAGCTTTCGGAAGTGGATTTACCTGGGGAAGTGTTTTGTTTGAATATTAAAATAATACATCGATATATTGCAAAGACGGAAATATTTTTTTCGTCTTTTTTTGTGTTTAGAAATTACGTTCCGGATAAGGTTGATTAAGTATTGCTTTTTCAGGGTGGTTATTTTTACTAGTTTTTTTGTGTACCAATACATCTTCACAAGGAGTTTTTCAGTTTATTACAAAATGGAACTAAAATATAATTTTAGCGTTTCATGTATAAAATGAATCATTATTGATGTTTTTTGATTTTTATTAAATTATTCTTTGTTGTAATGGGTTTAAGTGTTTAAATTTATATAAATAAACCATTGTAATTTATAAAATATTAATTAAATAAAAAAATAATGAAAAAAATTTTATTAGGGGCATGTTTGTTTCCTCTGCTTTTCTATTCACAGGTAGGTATTAATACTTCGGTTCCTACTACGACGCTTGACATTACCGCTAAAAATGCAACAGGTACTTCTTCTAATGTTGATGGTCTTTTGGTGCCAAGAGTAGACCGCCAGAAAGCACAGTCTATGGCTTCTGTTCCTGTTTCTACTTTGGTGTATATCAATAGTATTGCCACCGGGTCACAAGCCGGAAATGCTGTAAATATAGATGCTGTAGGCTATTACTATTATAATGGTACAGTCTGGACAAAGCTTAATCCTACTATTAATATCTACAATTCGGATGGTTTGCTTACAGGAAACCGTCTGGTAATACAAAACGCAAATACCTTGGCTTTCACAGGTACCGCAACCAATGCATTTTCTGTAGATGGAAACACTTTATCAGTAGATGCGGCTAATGATAGGGTAGGTGCTGGAACAACAACTCCACAAAAAACACTCCATGTGAATGGTTCTTTACAGGTCGTTAATGAATTAAATGTAGGAGGTAATGCCACAACCGCAGGAAACGCCGGAACAGCCGGGCAAATTCTTACTTCCAACGGAGCCGGAACTGCACCAAGCTGGAATACTTTCAATACCATAAGCGGATCGATTTCCAATGCTTATTATATTCAGGGAACAACTACATTAACTGTCCCGGTAGGAACAACTGCTGATGTACCGGGAGTTTCCATTACACTGACTGTACCTGCAGGAAGAACGCAAACCTTTCTGTTTACTATTTTAGGATATGCAGCTCAAACAACAACGGGAGCATCTCAAGGGGTTTTTGTTTTGCTCGAAAACGGAATAAAGATCAGTTCAGCTTATACATCATCCAGCGATGGCAGTGGCCTGGCGAGACTTCCACATCCTGTTACTTTTGTAAAATCGGTTACGCTTCCGGCAGGAACATATACTTTTAAAGTGCAATATTCTTCATGGTTTGCTGATCAAATCGTTAATTTTGTTCCAAGCATTTATGGAGGATATGACGGTGATACAGAAGCTATGCTTACCAAAATGCAGGTATTGGTATATAACAACTAAAGTTTTTTAAAGTAAAACAATTTTATGATATATAAGCCGGAAGATTTTCTTCCGGCTTTTTGTGCTTTAGTTTACTATTTCATGAGTTTTACTTATTTCTATGTATAAAATAAATACTTATCTGTCTTTTTTATAAAAAATAAAGGTTTTTATTGGTTTTTATTATTAAATTTTTAATCAATAGTTATATTTGATGATAATATGATATTTATTTTATATTATTTTTCATAAATTTATATAGAATTGCCTTTGTTAATAAATTATAAATCAAAAACAGAAAATATGAAAAAAAAGATCACATTTGGAACTTTAATGTTTCCTTTATTATTTTGTGCACAAGTCGGAATCAATAATAATGTTCCAGCTTCAACGCTGGACATTACTGCTAAAAACGCAACAGGAACCTCTGCTGTGGTTGAAGGTCTTCTGATCCCAAGAGTAGACAGGCAAAAAGCTCAGTCTATGGCTTCTGTTCCTGTATCGACTTTAATTTATGTCAACAGCATTGCTACCGGAACTCAGACAGGAAGTACTGTAAATGTGGATGCTGTAGGGTATTATTATTTTAATGGTACGGTTTGGACAAAGCTGAACCCAAGTGTGAATATTTACAATTCTGATGGTACACTTACAGGCAACCGTACCATGACACAAGATGCAAATACACTGGCTTTTACAGGTACGGCAACCAACGCATTTTCTGTAGATGGAACTACCTTATCAGTTGATGCAGCTAATGACAGGGTAGGTGTCGGAACAACAACACCACAAAAAACGCAGCATGTGAATGGTTCTTTACAAGTTGTAAACGAACTGAATGTAGGAGGTACTGCGTCTACGGCAGGAAGCGCAGGAACAAGCGGACAGATTCTTACTTCTGGCGGAGCCGGGGCAGCAACGAGTTGGCGCAATTTGAATACCTTGAGCGGAGCACTGTTCAATACCTATTATGTACAGGGAACATCAGAAGTGAATGTTGCCCAGGGAACTACTGTTGATATACCGGGAGTAACTCTTACAGTGACCGTTCCTGCAGGTTATACCCAGACTTTTATGTTTAATATTGTGGGCTATGCAAATCAGACTACAAGTGGAGCATCCCAAGGCGTTTTTATTTTGCTTCAGAACGGTGTAAAGATCAGCTCAGCTTTTGCATCGTCCAGTGATGGAAGTGGTCTTACGAGACTTCCAAATCCGGTTACTTTATTAAAATCGGTTACTCTTACGGCAGGAACGTATACTTTTAAAGTGCAGTATGACGCATGGTCGGCAAATCAGGCTGTTAATTATGTTCCGTCTATCTATGCAGGATATAATGGTGATGTTGAAGCCATGCTTACCAAAATGCAGGTATTGGTATACAACCACTAAATTTTTTCAAGAAAAAATAATTAAAAAATCGTCGAAGAATTTCCGGCGATTTTTTTTTGACATATATGGTTTTATAATCTTAATATTTTTTATAAAAGTTGTTTATATTTTATAGAGAATTAAAAGGTGGACTTATTTTTATTTCCCAATAGTTTATAAATAAGTAAACGTCAGCTGAAAATCATGATGTTACCTGTTTTTTTGAATGACTTAATGCATATATTTGAAAACGACCTAGTCGGATTATAGTGGAAAATATTTTAGACCCCCACATATAATTTTATATCTCATAGTTTATGTTTTTAAAACAGCGCGTCTTGAAAAAGGCGTGCTTTTTTGTAATAGTAAAAATGGTGTTTTTTAAATTTTAACTAATTTATAGATTAATAGGTTTTAAATTTATTTAATTATAAGTTTTACGATTGAAAATTTTTACTAAAACACATATTTTTTCTGATTTTCTTTCATCATGCTGTTGCTGATTATTTATATGTATTGAATATTTAATTGTGTATTATTCTTAATTAATGTTAATTTACCTGATAAAAATTTGAATATTAATATAGTTTTTGTTTATATTTACTTTAAATCTAATATTATTAATGAATTTTATATATGATAACAACTTTATTACGGAATTCTTATTTCAATATTTTTATGTGAACAGGTAGGTATATATTGAATGATTTGAAATACAGTTGATTATTTTTTTAATCACTTGCATAACCATAAATAGATTTGCTACAAATAATAAACTATAAGGAACAATAATCAGGCACAGATAGAAGCTGTAAAATAATGATGGAAATTCTAAAAGCACGAAACACAAGACAAAAAATTTATACACTCTTATATTAAGAATTAACTAATTTGAGCAAATCTTTAAAAATCCACAGAATCCTGTGGATTTTTATTATTAAGATAACAGGAATCAATCTGAATATGGGGCCTAGCTGGGTATTTCAGCCTTTTAAGGTCCTTTAAAAAAAAGATTCATTTTTTGTTTGGTATAATTTTGGTTATCAAGAAGAACAATAAAATACAAAAGATGAAAAAACACTTATTCTTGGCATTCATGCTGGGAGTATCCATTCTTGGGTACGCGCAAGTTGGGGTTAAGACTTCTACTCCTCAAAAAACATTACACGTTAACGGCTCATTACAAATTACCAACGAATTGAATGTAGGTGGCAATGCTTCTACAGCAGGCAGCGCAGGCACAGCGGGGGCTGTTTTAACGTCCAATGGAGCCGATGCAGCACCTTCCTGGCAAATACCTAATTTAGTCAAAGGAACTATAGCATCGGCAAGCTATATTCAAGGAACAACTCCTCAAGATGTTGCCCAGGGTACAACTTCAGATGTTCCTGGAGCTACCATAACACTTACAGTTCCCGCAGGACGTACTCAGACTTTTATGTTTACCATTTTGGGGTATGCAGTTTCACCTATTCAAACAAAATCAATACAAGGTGTATTCAGTTTATTACAGAATGGGACAAAGATATCTTCTGCTTATGCATCAGTAGTAGGAAACGCAGCTGGAGGGTTAGACAATTTACCTATTCCTGTTACTTTTCTAAAAGCGGTAACACTTCCGGCAGGGACTTATACTTTTAAGGTGCAGTATACTGCCTGGTTTGGTAATGCAAGAGTGAATTATAATCCTACTAATTATGCGGGATACAATGGAGATACTGAAGCTATGCTTACTAAAATGCAGGTACTTGTATACAACAATTAAATATATGAAATAGTAACAATGTTAAAAAATATCTCAAATATAGATTTTTCCTGCAGTTTTTTTGACATCGCATAACTATTTGATACATAATTTCTTCAACAAAATATCCACGATTAAAAACAGATATTTTTTAAACATATTTAAAAACCAAAAAAAAATGATTAGAAAAACCTTTTTAAGTGTATTTGTAGCGGTAATTTCGAGTACATACAGCGCGCAAGTAGGTATTAATACATCCAATCCTCAAGCGACATTACATGTAGATGGTGCAAAGGATAATCCTGCTTCAGGACTACCTTCGGCTACTCAAGAGCTTAATGATTTTTCGGTAACTTCTTCCGGTAATGTTGGAGTAGGTACAATAACCCCCTCAGAAAAATTGGATGTGGCAAATGGAAATATAAGAGTAAGAGATATTAATACCAATATTGGCGGTTCTTCTGATAAACTAGTTGTAACGGATAAAAACGGAGTATTAAAAACTGCTGGTGGAAGTCCTTTTTCTACAGGAAATTCCGGTAACAGGGTACTGAATGCAAATGGAGGAGGTGTTTGGGTGTATACAAAAGATTGGCAAAATAATCAAGACGTAACTTTACCGATAGACGAAGTATATGACCCTTTTAACGCCTATGATCCTGCAACAGGTATTTTTACAGTACCTCAAGACGGATTGTATTATATTTTATCAATAGTAGAATTAGAGATCACTTCACCAGGTACCCTGGATGGTAATGGAGGGATGTTTACAACAAAGATTTTCATTGATTCAGGAGTAGAGTTAGCCGGTAATAGTGTAAGGGTAAGTAGGGGAAACTATATTCAAGGAGGGATTAATCGTTATAAAAATTATTGTAATGGGTTTGTTTGGCTAAAAGCAGGGCAAACTGTAAAAACAGGAATTTATACTTATGGTACATATAATATGGCAGCAAATGATATTTCTGTTACAATTCCCCGATCATTGGCTATTTTAAGAATAAATAAAATCTTTTAACAATTAAGAATTTCAAAACCAATATAGAAGGTTTTGTTATGTGATTTATAAATTTTTAATGAAAATGTAGTTTCTATAATATTTCCATAATTTCAAGGCGATATTTTGTTTTAATTATGGTAAATTATTTATAACTCATTATAATTGTGAATTAATTTTTTAATTGTCAATTATTAGTTGATTTATTAATGAAAACAAAGATGGAAATGTAAAATTAAATAAATGTTAATATATAAATAAAATTTTAAAATGTCGAATTAATGGTGGTTTAAGTATGCTTTGATTAATTATTAAATTGTTAATTTTTTGTTAAAAATGATATTAATAACAAAAAATATTGCAGGCGTAAAATTTTTTTATAACTTTGACCCCGAAAAACAAACACTAAAAAATGATGAAAAAACTTTTATCTGCTGCCATCGTGGTAGTAGCGTACGCCACAGGCTATTCTCAGGTTGGTATTAATACACCTACACCTGCTTCTACATTAGACATTACGGCTAAGAATTCTACAGGGACATCCAATAATGTTGATGGTTTATTGGTACCAAGAGTCGACAGACAAAGAGCTCAGTCCATGACCTCTATTCCAACATCTACCCTAATCTATGTAAACAGTGTCGCCACAGGTGCTCAAACGGGTACTGCACTAAACATTGATACAGTGGGGTATTACTATTTTGATGGTGCCGCATGGATTAAGATGAATCCTAATGGAAGTCCTTTAAGCATGATCAACCTTTATAATTCTAATGGTGCGCTTACAGGAAACAGAACGGTATCTCAGACCGATAAAACGCTTGCCTTTACAGGTACTGTAACTAATGCATTTTCAGTAGATGGGAGTACTTTTTCAGTAGATGCAGCGAATCATAGAGTTGGGATAGGG
>CBFGVN010000082.1:0-10901 GCA_965651845.1 uncultured Chryseobacterium sp.
ATGCTGATCTTGTCGAAGCATTTGTTTAATCAAAATTAAAAAAACATTTAGATTTTAATTATTTCGAAAAAACAATAAAAATCTAAGTAAAAATAAAAGTAAGATCGGAGGTGAAAGACCCGGTCTACAGTTTGAAATAGCTGTAAAAAGTAAAATTGAAGTAAAAGTTCTTGATTAAAAGAGTCCTGAAGGGACGATTTAAATCAGGATAGGATGAAATCCTATCAAAAAGTAAAAAATCGAAAGTAAAATGAGCAAAAAGAGAGTTTTAATCAGTGTTTCTGACAAAAGCGGATTGATCGATTTCGCGCAGTTTTTGGAAGCCCAAAATTATGAATTGATTTCTACGGGAGGGACATTCAAACACTTGAAAGACGCTGGTTTAAATCCAATTCAGATTGATGAGGTTACCAATTTCCCTGAGATGTTGGACGGAAGAGTGAAAACATTGCACCCGAAAGTTCATGGGGGATTGTTGGCGGTTCGTTCCAACGAAGAGCACATGAAAACAGTTCAGGAACACGGAATTGGTCTGATTGACATGGTAATCGTGAATCTTTATCCTTTCTTTGAAAATGTAAATAAAGACATTTCTCTTCACGAAAAGGTAGAATTCATCGATATCGGAGGACCTTCAATGCTTCGTTCCGCAGCGAAAAACTTTGATTCTGTAACGGTAATTACTGATGTTGAAGATTATTCAACAGTAAAAATCGAAATGGAACAAAACGGTGACACACACATCGAAACCCGTAAAAAGCTGGCAGGAAAAGTATTCAACCTTACTTCTGCTTATGATGCTGCAATTTCAAGAATGCTTTTGGATGAGGAATATCCAACTTATTTAAATGCATCTTACAAAAAAGTTTCTGATCTTCGATATGGTGAAAACCCTCATCAGACGGCAGCTTACTACGTTTCTACTTTCGAAAACGGGGCGATGAAAGATTTCGAACAATTGGGAGGTAAAGAATTGTCTTTCAACAACCTTCGTGATATGGATCTTTGCTGGAAAGTGGTTACAGAATTCAAGGAAGAAATGGCTTGTTGTGCTGTAAAACATTCTACACCATGTGGAGTTGCAATCGGAACTTCAGCGTTGGAAACTTACCAGAAAACTTTCGAATGTGACCCTGTTTCTATCTTTGGTGGAATTGTTGCCATGAACTACAAAATCGACGCAGCGACAGCAGAAGAATTAAACAAAACATTCCTTGAAATTGTTATGGCTCCTGAATTTGATGAAGAAGCTTTGGAAATTTTAAGAAAGAAAAAGAATTTAAGAATTATAAAAATCGTAAACCCGGTTTCCGACAAACAGACTTGGGTGAAGATCGACGGAGGAATTTTAGTTCAGGACAACGACAGCATCTTCTCTGATGATATTAAAGTTGTAACTGAAACTCAGCCTACAGAAGAGCAGAAAAAAGCATTATTATTCTCTCAGAGAGTGGTAAAATATGTGAAATCTAATGCAATTGTAGTTTCCAACGGAATCCAGGCTTTCGGAATCGGAGGCGGACAGGTAAACAGAATCTGGGCAACCCAGCAAGCGATTGAAAGAGCGAAAGAAAAATTCTCAGGAAGCTTAGTGTTGGCTTCAGATGCGTTTTTCCCTTTCCGTGATGTGGTAGATTTCTGCGCTCAGGAGGGTATTACAGCCATCATTCAGCCGGGCGGAAGTGTAAAAGATCAGGATAGCATCGATGCAGCGAATGAGCACAAAATTCCAATGATGTTTACAGGGATTAGACATTTTTTACACTAATTAAAATTAAATTAAAAATTAAAGGTGAAAATCTGTAATTTAGGATAATTGCTTTTTAATCTTTGCTGAGTGTAACGCCTTTGCGAACTTAAAAACAGTTAGTTAATAAAAAAATCTTAGCGGACTTTGCGTTAAAAATTTTATTAGGATTAAATGTATTCATCCAGAAATTATATTTTGAGATTGTATTTATAGCATTCAAAATTATATATTTGTAAAATTAGACTAGATAATAAATAAAGTATGAGAATATTAATCATAGGTGAAGGTGGAAGGGAATCTGCTTTGGCAGCGAAACTTCAGAATGACCCAAGAATTTCTAAAATGTTTTTCGCCAACGGAAACGCTACCACTGATGTAATAGGAAAAAATGTTCATTTATCAGAGATTAAAGAACTTAGAGATTTTGCGATCAAAGAAAAGGTAGATCTTACTATCGTAGGTCCTGAAGCACCGCTTGTAGCTGGTTTGAAGGATGAATTCAAGAAGCATGATCTTAAAGTTTTTGGTCCTACTCAGAAAGTTGCAAGTTTAGAAGGAAGTAAGGCTTTCTCTAAAAAATTTATGCAGACCTATGATATCAAAACGGCAAAAGCTGTAGTATTTGATTCATATAACGAAGCTAAGGAATATGTTCAGACACAGCAGTTTCCTTTAGTAGTGAAGGCTAGTGGTTTAGCTGGCGGAAAAGGTGTTGTTATCTGCGATACTTTGGAAGAGGCTGAAGCTACGATCCATGATTTCATGATCAGAAGAATTTATGGAGATGCCGGAATTTAGTTATCGAAGAATATTTACAAGGTTTTGAGGCTTCAATTATTGCTTTCTCAAATGGTGAAAAACTTTTCCCTTGTGTAGCGGCAAAAGATTATAAAAAAGCCGGAAATGGTGATACGGGACCAAATACAGGAGGTATGGGAACTGTAGCTCCAAGCCCGGAATTTACTCAGGAGCACTATGCGGATTTTGAGAAAAATATTTTAGAACCCACTATTAAAGGTCTTAAAGGAGAAGGTTTCAGTTTCAAAGGAATTATTTTCTTCGGATTAATGATTACTAAAAACGGAACTTATCTTCTTGAATACAATATGAGATTCGGAGATCCTGAAACTCAGGTATTAATGGCATTAATGGAGAACAATCTTCTAGATGTAATTAATGATTGTATGGATGGGAAAGACATCGAGCTTAAGTTTAAAGATGAAAAAGCGGTTTGTCTTGTAATGTGTTCAGGAGGTTATCCAAGAAACATCGAAACGGGTTTTGAAATTGTGGGTGAAGATAAATTGAAACACAGCAAACTTTTATACGCTGGAGCAATCCGAAAAGGTGATAAAGTAGTTTCAAACGGTGGTAGAGTTCTAAACATCGTAGCTACGGGAGCAACTTACGAAGATGCCCGCAAGAAAGTTTACGAAGATGCAGGTCACGTACATTTCGATTACGGCTTCTACAGAGAAGACATCGGAAAGTTTTAAAATAAATCACGAAAAGATTTGGAGAAATCCAGGTCTTTTTTTGTAAAGATTTCATCATTGAAAAAGGTTTCCATCAATAGGATCGGGCTTTAGCCCGATTAATTAGAAAAGAAATCAAATTGGCTTTAGCCAAAACTTAGAAGAGTTAGATTGAGCCCTGAAAGGGCGAAACAACAATAGCTTCGGGTGTAACCCGGAGAACTGAAATAATGTAATTGAATATTAATTAATCACATTTATCATTTATCAATCATCATTTATCAATTATAAAAATGAACAACGGTATTATCATATTAGATTTCGGATCACAGTACAACCAGCTTATCGGAAGAAGAATTCGTGAGATGGGTGTATATTCTGAAATTTTACCTTTCAATACACCATTAGAAACAATTTTGGAAAAACAGCCGAGAGGAATTATCCTTTCCGGTGGACCAAGTTCTGTAAACGCAGAAAACGCACATTTAGTTCAAAAAGAATTATATGAGCAGGGAATCCCGGTTTTAGGAATCTGCTACGGAATGCAGTTGACGGCACATCTTTTAGGCGGAAAAGTTCATAAAGGAGTGAAAGGTGAGTATGGGAAAGCTCATCTTGAAATCGTTAAAGAATCTTCTTTATTAAAAGGTGTTACCAATAATTCTATCGTTTGGATGAGCCATTTTGATGAAGTAGGACAATTGCCTGCAGGTTTCGAATTGAATGCAACATCAGGAGTAATCGCTTCCATGTCAAATGAAGAAAGAAAAATCTATTGTGTACAGTTTCACCCGGAAGTTTCTCACACAGAGGAAGGCGGAAAAATTCTTGAAAATTTTGTTTTCGGAATCTGTAATGCAGAAAAAAACTGGAAACTGACAAATTATATCGAAAAAACAGTTGCAGAAATCCGTGAAAGAGTTGGTGACCAAAAGGTTATTCTCGGACTTTCCGGTGGAGTAGATTCTTCCGTGGCAGCGGTTTTAATTCACAGGGCAATTGGTGATCAGCTGACTTGTATTTTCGTAGATACAGGGTTGTTGAGAAAAGACGAAGGCAAAAAAGTAATGGACAATTATGGGGAGCATTTCCATATGAACATTAAATTGGTGGATGCTTCGGAACGATTTTTATCAAAATTAGCCGGAGTTGACGATCCTGAAGCAAAAAGAAAGATCATCGGAAACGAGTTCATTCACGTTTTTGATGAAGAATCTCATAAAATTGAAGGCGCTAAATTCTTAGCACAAGGAACAATTTATCCGGATGTGATTGAAAGTCAATCGGTAAACGGTCCTTCTGCGGTGATCAAATCCCATCACAATGTTGGCGGGCTTCCGGAAGAAATGGAATTTGAATTGCTTGAGCCTTTAAGAGAATTATTCAAAGATGAAGTAAGAAAAGTGGGTGAAGAGTTGGGTATTCCACATCATTTGGTACACAGACATCCTTTCCCTGGGCCTGGTTTGGGAATCAGAGTATTGGGAGCTGTAGATGCTGAAAAAGTGAGAATCTTACAAGAAGCTGATGATATTTTCATCGAAGAATTGTACAAAAATGATTTGTATGAAAAGGTTTCTCAGGCTTTCGTGGTGCTTCTTCCGGTAAAATCTGTCGGAGTAATGGGCGATGAAAGAACGTATGAATATACAGCAGTTGTTCGTTCCGCTAATACTATCGATTTCATGACGGCAACATGGAGCAAGCTTCCTTACGAGTTTCTTGAAACGGTTTCAAACAGAATCATCAACGAAGTAAGAGGTATCAACAGAGTTGCTTACGATATTTCAAGCAAACCGCCCGCAACCATTGAGTGGGAATAATTTTGACTTGGATTTTAGATATAAATCCTGCCTTTTGGCGGGATTTTTTGTTTACTAGTCTTGTCTTAAAAAGATGCCAATACTTAGAAAATAGGCTAATATTAAAAAGATTAAACCATTCAAAAAGTAAAGTATTATTTTTCGATTGTGTTGATGAATAATGTAAAAATTAATAATCAAAATTAATAGAATAACAGGAATAAATTCGAGAAAAAAGTCTGATTGAAAATACATTGATAAAAGTAAATAGACTATTGAAATAGCTAGAATTATTATTGAAACTTTCTTCATTTAGAACTGTTTTAATGAAAATATTATAAGTAAAATATTTATAAAAATCAATAAAGAATAAATCGCCTTGAAAATCCAATGTTTATGAAAAATAAGATAACTCACGGCCAAAGATCCTATTAAATAAATATAAATAAAAGTTTTTGTCTCTTGAGTACTAATTGTAGAAACGGAAAATAAATTTAAATTATGTGAGACATTAATTGTTGAATTAGGATAAAAGATTCTTAAACCAAAAATAATGGTGAGGCTGATAGTTAGAATTAATGCGTATGGTTTCATTTATTACTAAATTTTTAATAAAATCTTTAATTCTATTAAACTGTATTTGTCTAATTTTTCCCTAAATTTAAGTAAAATTACATCAAATGCAAATAGAAACAAGAACCCTCACTGTTCAGGATTATCCTGAGCTGGTAGAGACAATGAAGCGGGCTTATCCACAAATGTCGGAATATGTCTGGTCTAACAAAACTATCGAACAATTAACGAAAATATTTCCTAAAGGTCAGATTTGCATTACAGTGGATGGAAAACTGGCGGCGGTAGCGCTTTCCATTATTGTGAATTATGATGAATTTGGGGATGATCATACCTATAGCGATATTACAGGAAATTATACCTTTAATACCCATACTTCCACAGGAAATGTATTGTACGGAATTGAAGTTTTTGTTGACCCGGAATACCGCGAACTCCGTTTGGGAAGGAGACTATACGATGCCCGAAAGGAATTATGTGAATTATTGAATTTAAGATCAATTATTTTAGGCGGAAGGATCCCAAACTATCATAAACACAGCGAATTATCACCAAGGGAATACATCAGGAGAGTAAGAGACAAGGAAATCTACGATCCGGTTTTATCTTTTCAGTTGTCTAATAACTTTTTGCCAATTAGGGTATTAAAGAAATATTTGCCCGAAGATGAATCTTCCAAAGAAAATGCGGTATTACTTCAGTGGAACAACATTTATTACAGCAAAAAGCCCAATACAATGCAGGACAGCATCATCCGCCTCGGATTGGTGCAATGGCAGATGAGACATTTTAAAGATATTGATGCCTTTTATGAGCAGGTCGAGTTTTTTGTAGACGTGATGGGTGATTACAAAGCGGATTTTGTGCTTTTCCCCGAATTGTTTAATACACCTTTACTGGCACCTTTCAACAAGCTTTCGGAAAGGGACAGTATGATTGAGCTGGCAAAATTAACGGAAGAAATTAAAATGAAAATTTCAGATTTGGCGATTAGTTATAATGTGAATATCATTTCGGGCAGCATGCCTGTTTTCGAAAATAATGATTTATATAATGTGAGTTATCTTATGCATCGCGACGGGCGAATGGATGAATACAGGAAAATTCACATTACACCCAACGAAAGAAAATACTACGGAATGAAGGGCGGAAGCGAGATCAAAGTTTTCGATACCGACTGCGGGAAAATCGGACTGGTCATTTGCTATGATGTTGAGTTTCCTGAACTTCCGAGGATTTTAGCCGACCAGGGAATGAAAATTTTGTTTGTTCCTTATCTTACTGATACTCAAAATGCTTATATGCGGGTTCGCCATTGTGCGGCAGCAAGAGCTATTGAAAATGAATGTTATGTAGCGATTGCGGGGTGTGTAGGGAATCTTCCGGGAGTCAATAATATGGATATT
Source organism: uncultured Chryseobacterium sp. (assembly GCA_965651845.1). Lineage (GTDB taxonomy): Bacteria > Bacteroidota > Bacteroidia > Flavobacteriales > Weeksellaceae > Chryseobacterium. The sequence continues at coordinate 7,007 of CBFGVN010000082.1, forward strand.
CAGTTTGGTCAGGCTGCCGTTTTTACGCCTTCTGATTTCGCTTTTCCATCGAATGCGGTGAAAGGAGAAGCTACTCCCAACACAGAAATGACTTTAATCGTCGATGTAGATCTGAATTTATTAAAAGATCTTCATCATCACGGCTCAGTTCAGGTCATGAAAGACAGAAGAAGAGATTTGTATGAAACATATCTGAAATAGAAAAAGACTGCACATTGCTGCAGTCTTTCGTTTATTTATCTAACAATTTATTAATATTAAGCATATTGCGGGCAAACCACTGCCGGACAAATTAGTCTTGGGCATCTTGGTCTTCCATCTGTCGGACAGCATTCGTTTGAGCAGCTTCCAATGATTCCGCTTCCAGCAATACTTTTTAACTCTTCTCTTGAGATTTTCTTTAAATTTTTCATTCTAATATTTTTTATAGGTTAGTTTTAATATTTGGTGAGCATAAAGTTAAAAAAAAACATTAAATAAACTTATATGAAAAAAGATAATCTCTTTTTGCAGTTAAAATTTTATGACATAGGAAGCAAAAGCGTTAAGAAAATAGATTTTATGAACGTTAAAAAAATTCTTCTGTTCGAAGCGCGACAATGTTGAATCGAATTCTAAATATAAATTCACGCAAGTTTAGAATTTTTAGAGAACAAAAATTCAAGACTTTAAAATGTAAATAAAAACAATTTTTGAATTAAATTGCAACTACATTTCAAGATATGTTCGATAAGCAGCACCGAAAATTAAAAAGATCCGCCAAACTAATTTCCGTACTGAGCAAATACGGTTTTAAAGATGTTTTGGCAAGAATGAAAAGTGGAAACAAACAGGTGGAAATTCCCAATAATCCGGATGAAATCGTTTCAAAAGGAACCGTTTACGAAAGAATCAGACTGGTTTTGGAAGAATTGGGGCCTACGTTTGTGAAGCTCGGTCAGACATTCAGCAACAGGGAAGATCTTCTTCCGCCTGAGCTTATTCAGGAGCTGCAAAAGCTTCAGGATAAAGTAGATACGGTTGAAATGAATATTGAGGAAATTCTTGAAAACGAATTCAATATTTCCATTAACGAGCATTTTGCTGATATTCAGAAAGATCCATTGGCGACGGCTTCCATTGCTCAGGTTTACAAGGCAACTTTAATCGATGGAACCGAAGTGATTTTAAAAATTAAAAAGCCGGATGTTCAGTCTATTATTGAAGATGATTTGCTGTTGATTAAAGATCTTGAGAAGCTGGTTTCTTCTTATTCCGAAATAGGAGAGAAGCTCAATTTGAAACAGGCAATTTCCACTTTTGAAAAATCTTTGCTAGAAGAAGTTTCTTTAATTAATGAAAAGGAAAATATTCTGCAATTCAGAAGAAATTTTAAAAATAATAAAGAAACATACGTCCCTAAAATCTACGAAGAATTTTCTAACAATAATGTTCTTTGTATGGAATTTATTGATGGAATTAAGGTGACAGACAAATCTGTTCTTTTAGAGAATAATATTAGTCCGGTTACTGTTTCTGAGGTTGGTTTGAGGCTTTTCGTGTCACAGATCTTAGATTACGGTTTCTTCCATGCAGATCCTCATGCCGGAAATATTTTAGTTAAAAAAGACGGAAAGGTTGTTTTTATTGATTTCGGTGCGGTAGGAAAAATTCCACCGAATGATAAAGAAATTCTTGAAAATTTAATTGTAAGTTTTGTTGCCAAAAATCCGCATAAGATTGTAAGGTATTTGAAGAAAATGGCAATCAGCTACCAAATTCCGGATGAAAGAAGATTCGAAAATGATGTTGAAGATATTCTGGATTTTGTGCACAGTTCTTCATTGAAAGATATTGATCCACAATCAATTATCAATAAAATGAAAGATGTACTGAAGGATAACCGTCTGTATATGCCGGATTATTTTTATCTTTTATTTAAAGGAATCAGTCTGATAGAGGGTGTTGGGAGAACCATTAATCCCGATCTTGATATTGTAAAAAGTTTACATCCGTACACGAAAAAAATATTTACAAAAAAGATCAGTCCGAAGAATATTTTAAAAACAGGAATGGATCGGATGATGAATTTCACAGATAATGTAGATGAAATTCCGAAAGAATTACGTTCTGTTTTACAAAAATTAGACGAAAATAAATTCACTGTTTCCAGCGAGATCAAAAATATTGAAAAGACGAATCAACTCATAAAATCAAGCATTATCAATCTAATTTTAGCCATGGTTTTAGGAGCAAATATTATTGCGACAGCCATTGTTTTTGTCTCAGAATCAGGTCCTAGAATTGGAGAAATCTCTTTAGTCGCAGTACTTGGATTTATTTTTTCAATTTTATTGGTGATTATTATTTTGTTGAGAATTACAAGGAAGTAATCTGGCTGAAATTACTCCGATGCCCTTAGTTTAATATTTAAGTTGAACCCGAAACTATAAACCAAGAACTTTAAATCTTAAAATCCCTATCTTTGCAAAATGGAAAAACTCACTTTTGCAGATTTTGAACTTCCGGTTAAAATTCTTGATGTTTTAGCGGATCTGGAACTCTTCGAACCTACACCGATTCAGGAAAAAAGCTTAAAGCCGATACTTTCCGGACGCGATGTGATGGGAATTGCACAAACCGGAACCGGAAAAACATTAGCTTATCTTCTGCCAGTTTTAAAGACCTGGAAATACAACAAAACCGGAAATCCGACAGTTTTGGTTTTGGTTCCGACGAGAGAATTGGTAGTGCAGGTAACAGAAATTCTTGAAAAATTAACGGAAAATATTACTGCAAGAGTTATCGGAATTTATGGAGGTAAAAATATCAATACACAGAAGTTGTTGTTCAATGACGGATGTGATATTTTGGTGGGAACTCCGGGAAGGGTAATGGATTTAGCGATTGATAACGCCATTTCTCTGAGAGAAGTTCAAAAGCTGATTATTGATGAGTTTGATGAAATGCTTAATTTAGGTTTCAGACCACAGCTAACCCACATTTTTGAGATGATGAAGGAGAAGAGACAAAATATTTTGTTCTCTGCGACAATGACGGAAGCTGTAGATGAAATGCTGGACGAATATTTTGCCAGTCCCGTTGAAATTTCCTTAGCAAAATCTGGAACTCCATTGGAAAAAATTGAGCAAACCGGCTATAAAGTAGAAAATTTTAATACTAAAATTAATTTGCTTGAATATTTATTGAAAAAAGATACCGACATGTCTAAGGTTTTAATTTTCAATCTTAATAAAAGACACGCGGATTTGTTGTTTACTAAAATTAATGAACTTTTCCCTGAACAGTTTGACGTGATTCACTCAAATAAATCTCAAAATTACAGACTTAAAGCAATGAAACGTTTTGAGAACGAGGAAATAAGAGGTTTAATTACTACGGATGTAATGGCGAGAGGTCTGGATATTTCAGACATTACCCACGTTATCAATTTTGAAACTCCTGATGTTCCTGAACAATACATTCATAGGATCGGTAGAACGGGTAGAGCGGATAAAGACGGAAAAGCAATAACATTTGTAACGAAAAAAGAAGAACCTTTGATCCTTGATATCGAATTGTTGATGGATAAAGAATTAAAATTCATCGATTTCCCTGAAGAAGTGAAAATTAATCCTAAAAAGATTGCTTCTGAAGAAGATCAGATTGTCATGAAAAATCCGGCACAGGTTAAATTAACCGAAGGCGGAGGTGCTTTCCATGAGAAAAAGGATAAAAATAAGAAAGAAAACTGGGGCGGCCCGTCGAAGAGAAAGGCACCTAAGAAATTCGGAGCCAACAGAGCGCAACAGAAAGCAATATCAAAATCTAAGAGAAAGAAATAAACGAAAACGATTCCATTTTGGAATCGTTTTTTTTTTTTGGGTGTTTAATACATTTTCAGGTTTTTTACCTT